>NZ_JARWPM010000252.1 GCF_029869215.1 Nocardia carnea | reverse complement strand
CCAACCCGGCCCCCGTACAATCACCCGACCCTCCCAACACCCTGGCCCCGCCCCCCCCCCGCGGGGTTTATATGGGGGGGGGCGGCACACCTACCCGGCAGGCAGCTTCCCGCTCTGCGTGCTCTGACACCGGTGATCGTGGACACCGCCGTGCTCCCGAAAATCTCCGGGTTCTCCGCATGCCTGCACCTTCTCTTCGACCGAGCCGCGACAACGCTCGGACGACGGCACCGATGAGCCGGTCGACCTCGGCCGACCGGACACGGCGCAGTACCGCCTCGGGCAGCGGCCCGAACTTGACCGTCATCAGGTCGATCAGCATCTCGGTACGGCCGCGGGCCTCGCCACGGGCTTCGATGGCTTCTGCTGTTGTCACGAAAGCCTCCTTGGCCCGGGGGTCGATCTGTTCGGCGACTGCGGCCAGGTCGGCTTCGGTGGTTTCACCCACCTTCAGCAGGTAGTTGAAAACCATTCGGTAAACACCACTCGCCCACTCGTCAACGGACTGCCGCAGCCGGCTGCGTGCACACAACGGCGCCTGACCACCCTGGGTATCGGCCGAGGGGTTTCCTCGGCCGATATCCGCTACAACGCCGCGACGGCGGCGATGAACGAGTCCAGTTCGTCGCGATCGACGAAGCAGTGCGGAGAGGCCCGGACCACCGAATCCAGCCCGCGGGCCGACATATCGAGCAGCGTCGAACTCGCCTGGCTGACCGTTACCGTGATGTCCTTGTCCAGCAGCCGGTCCCGGACCTCCGCCGAGGCCACACCCCCGACGGTAAACGACACGATGCCGCTGTGCTCCACCCCGAGATCGCGCACCGTGACCGCCGGCAGTTCGCCGAGCGCGCCCCGCAGATAGTCGGCGCGCTCGGCGATCGCGGCATAGACCTGATCGGGTCCGAGATCGAGAAGATAGCGCACGGCCGCGCCGAGTCCGAGGCGGGCCGCCACATCGTGTTCCCAGAATTCGAACCGGGTGGCATCCGGGGCCATCCGGTATTCCTCCGGGCCGGTCCAGGTGGCGCTGTGCAGGTCGAGCCGGCCGGGTTCCAGCGTGGCCGCCAGTTCCGGGCGCAGATAGAGGAATCCGGTGCCGCGGGGGCCGCGCAACCATTTCCGGCCGGTGGCCGACAGGGCGTCCACCCCGAGTTCGGCGACGTCGAGGGGCAGTTGCCCGGCGGATTGGCAGGCGTCCAGCAGCACCAGCGCACCACCGGCCCGGCCGATCCGGGCGGCCGCGGCCACCGGATTCACCAGGCCGCCGTTGGTGGGGACATGCTGCAGCGAGACCAGCCGCACCCGCTCGTCCATCATCGCGTCGAGGGCCGCGATATCGATCCGGCCCTGGGGATCGGCGGGGATCTGTTCTACCCGGGCGCCGGTGGCGCGGGCGCGCTGCAGTGCGGCGATGGCATTGCTGGCGTAGTCGGAGCCCGAGATGAGGATCCGGTCGCCCGGTCGTAGCGGAACGGCGTAGAAGAAATCGGACCAGGAGCGGGTGGCGCTGTCGCTGAGGGCGATGGTGTCGGGGGTCGTGTTGAGCAGTTCCGCGATCGCGGCCTTCACCCCGGCCAGATCGTCGAGCCGCTCGTTCGCGGCCCGGTAGCCGCCGATTTCGGCCTCGCGGCGCAGATGTCCGATCACGGTATCGGTGACCACTCGCGGCGGGAGCGAAGATCCCGCACTGTCCAGGAAAACGGCGCCGGATCCGACTCCGGGCGTATCGGCGCGTACACGCTGCTCATCCACCATGCCTCCGACCTTAGTGCCGGATCCGTGACAGCTTCGCGGCGAAAACGTGTCCGTCCCCGTCGCTACTCTGGATTCCACGCGCTCACCGCACCGGTGGCCGCTGTAACACCCGGACCGGCATCGAGCACTGAACACGGGCACGAACCAGTACCCGCGACGAACACGCGAGAGAAGAACCACCGAGAAGCCGCATGGAGGTTGGTATGGCGGTCACCCTCGAACACCCGGAATCGACCAGCGACTCACCCCCACACCCGGCCCTCAGCAGCCGCGCGGCGGCCGAAGCGTATCTCGGCGGCGTCTGCTTCAAACTCGGCCCACCGGCACTCATCGGCGCCGAACTCGAATGGTTCACTGTCTGCCGCCCCGATACCGTGGACCACGAGCCCGCATCCGGCGCGTTCGCCGGCCGCCGCCCCACCGCCGCCCTCCTCGCCCGGGCTCTCGGCCCGCACGCGCCCCATTCCATCGCCCCCGATTCGCCCGCCGCACCGTTGTCCGGCGGCAGCCGGGTCACCGTAGAACCCGGCGGCCAGATCGAACTCTCCAGCATCGCCGTCACCGACCCCGCCGACCTGTACGCCCGCCTGAGCGCCGACTACCGGCGCCTGCGCGAACTTCTCGGCACCCAGTCCATCGCGATGATCTCCGCCGCCGCCGATCCGGCCCGCGCGCCCCGCTGCCAGTTACGCCTACCGCGCTATCAGGCCATGGAGGACTACTTCGGCCGGATCGGCCCGTTCGGCCGGCTCATGATGAGCAATACGGCCGCCGTGCAGGTCAGCCTGGATATCGGTGCCGACCCTGCCGAACTCACCGCCCGCTGGACGGCTTTGCACGCGATCGGTCCCGCCCTGGTGGCCGCCTTCGCCTGCTCCCCCGCTCTGCGCGGCGCCCCGTCCGGCGAGTGGGCCTCGCAGCGTATGCGCACCTGGTTGCATCTGGACCCGGCACGCGCCTGTCCCCCGATCGCCGACTGGCCCGACCCGGTCACCGGTTACGCCCGCTGGGCGCTGGACGCACCACTGCTGTGTGTACGACGCCCCGAATCCGGTCCCGCCCGACCGGCGGTGGCCTGGCAGGCGCCGGCCGGGGCGACCTTCGCCGACTGGCTCGCGGGCGGCTTGGACACCGAGATCGGCCGCCGGCCCGGTATCGACGATCTGCGATACCACCTGACCACGCTGTTCCCCCCGGTCCGCCCTGCCGGCTACTTCGAGGTGCGCTATCTCGACGCCCAACCGGGCGAGGGCTGGAAGGTGCCGCTCGCGGTGCTCCACGCCTTGCTGTCCACCCCGGCCGCTGTCGCCGATGCCACCGCCGCCGCCGCGGACACCGCGGGGCGCTGGCTCGATGCCGCCCGCCACGGTCTCGCCGAGCCACAGCTGAGAGCCGCCGCGGTCGCACTTCTGGAGGCCGCCATAGCCCACAGCTCGACAACCCGTGCGGGACTGCACGAGGCGCTGCGCCGCTGCGCGGCCGGTGAACAGCCGGGGGGCACACCATGACCAGGTCCCATCCGGTTCGCTGCCTTCGCCCGCTCACCCGGCCGGCCCTGCCGGCACCGGCACTCCTGTCCGACCGCGCCGGCGGCCTGAAGGACAGGGATTCGATCCCCCTGAGCTTCGGCGCAGGGCTCAGCAGGAACGGTCCGCGCGTACACCGGAGCGGCGGCGGCCCGTTCCCGCAACCTCCACTGCCCAGCCCCCGCCCGCGCCGACGTGGGGCCATACGACTGTTCCGCGCACCGTGCGCGTCCTGCCCTCTCGTCCGCATTCACCCTCCGGTGACCGGCCTGTCCCCGGCCGGCGGCGGCGGACTTGTCCGTCGTACCGGTGCGGGATCTCTCGATCACCCTGAGCCGACCACCACATCCCTGCCTTCGAGCGGAGTGATTTCGTGACCTTGCAGCACTACACCGACCGATCCGACACCGAGCGGCTGCGCGAACGTATCGCGGCGACGCTGCGGCGGGCCCGGCAGCGCACCGCCGCGCTCACCGACTGTGTGGACGAGGCCGAACTCGTCGCCCAGCATTCCCGGCTGATGAGCCCGCTGGTGTGGGATCTCGCCCATATCGGCAATCAGGAGGAGTTGTGGCTGGTGCGGGATGTCGGCGGGCGGGACCCGGTCCGCGCCGATATCGATGAGCTCTACGACGCGTTCAAACACGCCCGGTCGAATCGTCCGCAACTACCGCTGCTGAATCCGGCCGACGCCCGCGGGTACGTCGGCACCGTGCGAGAGAAGGTCTGGGATGTGCTCGACCGCAGCCCCCTGAGGGGTGGTGAGCTGATCGACGGCGGTTTCGCGTTCGGGATGATCGCCCAGCACGAACAGCAGCACGACGAGACCATGCTGGCCACCCATCAGTTGCGTGTCGGGAACCCCGTGCTGTCCGCGCCCGCGCCACCGGCCGCCACCACCGTGGTGCGTGGCGAGGTGGTGATCCCGGCCGGTGAATTCACGATGGGCACCTCCACCGACCCGTGGGCCTTGGACAACGAACGCCCGGCGCACCCGGTGCACCTGCCCGCCTTCGCGATCGACGCCGCCCCGGTCACCAACGCGCAGTATCTCGAATTCGTCGCCGACGGTGGTTACGACCGGCGCGAACTGTGGTCCGAACGGGGCTGGGCGCATCGGCAGGAGGCGAATCTCAGCGCGCCGCAGTTCTGGGAACAGGACACCGCCGGGCAGTGGTCGCGGCGCGTGTTCGGGGTCCGCCGGCCGTTGCGGCCGCAGCAACCGGTGGTGCATGTGTGCTGGTTCGAAGCGCAGGCCTACGCCAACTGGGCGGGTAAACGCCTGCCCACCGAGGCCGAATGGGAGAAGGCCGCCCGCCACGATCCCGCCACAGGCCGCACCCGCACCTACCCATGGGGCGATACCGAACCCGGTCCCGCCACCGCCAATCTCGGGCAGCGACATCTGGAACCGGCCGATATCGGTGCCTATCCGGAAGGTGCGTCACCGGCGGGAGTGCATCAGCTCATCGGCGATGTCTGGGAATGGACCTCCTCGGGTTTCCATCCCTATCCCGGATTCCGCGCCTTCCCGTACCGCGAGTACTCGGAGGTCTTCTTCGGCGGCGATTACCGGGTTCTGCGAGGAGGTTCGTTCGGCACCGACCCGGTCGCCTGCCGGGGCACCTTCCGCAATTGGGACCATCCGATCCGCCGGCAGATCTTCGCCGGTTTCCGGCTGGCCCGCACCCTCGATCCGCGGGAGGCGTGATGTGCCGGCATCTGGGTTACGTGGGCCCGCCTGCCTCGGTGGGTGAACTGCTGCTGCGCGGGCCGCATTCGCTACGCACCCAATCGTGGGCGCCCCGGGATATGCGCGGCGGCGGCACCATCAACGCCGACGGTTTCGGGGTCGCCTGGTGGGGTCCGGATCCGGCCACGGTGACCGGCTACCGCAACCCCGACCCGATCTGGACCGATCCGGCGGTGGAGGAGGTGCTGCCCCAACTCACCGCGCAGGCGGTGCTCGGCAGTGTCCGCTCGGCCACCGTCGGGATGCCGGTGCAGCGGTCGGCGTGCGCGCCGTTCCGCTGGAAACACTGGGCGTTCAGCCACAACGGGGTCGTTCCGCAGTGGCGGTCGGTACTCACCGCCGTACTGTCGGATCTCGATGTCGCCGCGACCCGCGCCGGGATGACCCGCCGCTACGAAACCAGCCATCTGCTCGAAGCCGAAGCCCTCACCGATTCCGCTGCCCTGTGGGTACTGCTGCGCCGCCTGCTGGATCCGGACACCCCGGCGGGGCTGGCCGAAAACCCGGTGACCGCATTGCGTCTGCTCGTCACGACTGTGCTGCACCACGCCCCCGAAGCCCGGTTGAACCTGTTGATCAGCGACGGTGGCGCGCTGTGGGCGAGCATCTGCTACCACTCGTTGTCCGCACTGGTCACCGACGAATTCGCGATCCTGTCCTCCGAACCGTACGACGACGATCCGAGGTGGCAGCCGCTACCGGATCGCATGCTCGTACATGCCGAACCCGGCCGGTTGAGTGTCGAGCCACTGGAACTCGCCGGGTCCACCGCGACCGAAAGCCTGGGGTCATGAACGAACCCACCGTGGAAGTCCACCTCACCGACGCCGACCTCACCGCGGCGCTGCGCGCGGATGCCCGCCGCGGCCTCACCGACAAACCGAAATGGCTGCCACCCAAATGGTTCTACGACGCCCGCGGTAGTGAACTGTTCGAGCAGATCACCGAACTGCCCGAGTACTACCCCACGCGCACCGAGCGGGCACTACTGGAGAAGGTCGCGGGGGCGATCGCGCGCACCGCGCAGGCGGAGGTGCTGGTGGAACTGGGGTCGGGATCGGCCACCAAGACGCGACTGCTGCTGACTGCCCTTACTTCCGAGGGGCCGTTGAAAACTTATGTGCCACAGGATGTCTCGGAGTCTGCGCTGCGCGCCTCCGCGGCCGAGGTCGCGGTGGAGTTCCCCGGCCTGGCGGTGCACGGTGTGGTCAGTGATTTCACCGATACCCTGGCGACTCTGCCGCGCGGCGGGCGCCGGATGATCGCCTTCCTCGGCGGCACCCTCGGCAATATGGTGCCCGCCGAACGCGCCGAATTCCTCGGCGGTATCCGCGATGTCCTCGAACCCGGGGAACAACTGCTACTCGGCGCAGGCCTGGTCGTGGATCCGGCGATCCTGATCCCCGCGTACGACGACGCCGCCGGTGTCACCGCCGAATTCAACCGGAATGTCCTGCGGGTCCTCAATTCCCGGCTCGACGCGGATTTCGATCCGGCGGCATTCCGTCATATCGCGCACTGGGACACCGAGAACGAATGGATCGAAATGCGCCTGGAGGCCACCGCGGAGATGGATGTCACCGTCGCCGGCCTGAGTTTCACCGCGCACTTCGCCCGCGGGGAACAACTCCGTACCGAGATCTCCGCGAAATTCCGCCCCACCGGTCTGGACACCGAACTCCGCGCCGCCGGTTTCGTCACCGAACACACCTGGACCGACCCCGACGACCGCTTCGCCCTGGTCCTCGCCGCCCGGATCTGACCGGCCCGGTCAGAACAGACCGAGCTTCAGCATAAGGGCTCGGTCCAATTCGGCGAGTTCCTTACCGTCGAGGCTTCCTTTGAAATCTCCGAGGCGCTCCGGCGCGACGGTATAGATCTGATCGGCGAGTATTCGGGTTCTGCTGCCGGCGAGTTCGATTTCGGGCCGGTAGATCGCGGGCCCGGCGCTGGTCGAGGTCAGTGCAACAATGACAGTACTGGACGGGAATCGGTCCGATTGAATGATCACCGCGTACCGACGGCCCTGTTGCTCGTGCCCCCGGGCGCCGGGCATTCCTTTGATTTCGTAAATCGCCCCCCGGAAGATCACGCCACGCCCATGAAGCGCTGAATCGCCAGCATTTCGGCCTGATCGTCCGGGTCTTCGGTGAGGCGTTCCGCATCAGCGGTGGCTTGCTGCAGAACGAGTTCCTTGTACGTGCGCAGCAACGCGTAACGGACCGCTTCGGACCGGGTCCGGTTCGTGCCCGCCGTCAGTTCGGCCAGCGCGGTTTCCATGGCCTCGTCAGTACGTACGTTCAGCGTTCCCATGAACCCAGTGTAACACAAAACGTGTTACACTCGGTGTCCATCCGAATTCGGGAGATCAGTGCAGCTGGTTCTGAGCGGTTTCCAGGCCGACCCGCAGTAGCAGTTCGACCGCGTCGGCGGCCTGTTCGACTACGACCGGCACTTCTTTGCGCTCGGCGGCCGCGAACGGTTTGAGTACGAAATCGGCCGGGTCCTGGCGGCCGGGTGGCCGGCCGATGCCGATCCGGGTGCGCAGGTAGTCCTTGGTGGTCAAGGCACCGGAGATCGAACGCAACCCGTTGTGCCCGCCCTCACCGCCACCGCGTTTCAGGCGGATCGTGCCGAACGGCAGGTCGAGTTCGTCGTGAACGACGATGACCTCGGTGGGCGGCACCGAGAAGAACCGGGCCAGCGCCGATACCGGCCGGCCGGACAGATTCATGAACGACCGCGGTTTCGCGATCAGCACCTGGCGGCCGTCCAGCCGGGCCTGCAGCAGATCGGTTCCCGATTTCTTGTGCACGGTGAACCGGCCGCCGACCCGCTGCGCGAGCGAATCGGCGACCAGAAAACCCACATTGTGCCGGGTACGTTCGTACTCGGGACCCGGATTACCCAGGCCGACGACCAACGCCGGCGCGGTATCGGACATCGCGGCAGGTGACCGGTGGTCTTATTCTTCGGTCTCGCCCTCGGCGGCTTCACCCTCGGCGGGCTCCGGCTCGGCGGTGGCGCGGGCCTCGACGATGTTGACCAGCAGCAGCTCCGGGTCGCCGGTCAGGCTGACACCCTTCGGCAGTTCCACGGAACCGGCGGTGATCTGGGTACCGGCCTCGGCACCCGCGATGGAGACCTCGAGGGATTCGGGGATGTTCAACGCCTCGGCCGAGATGGCGACGGTGGTGGCCTCCTGGGTGACCAGGGTGCCGGGGCCGGCCTCGCCGACCAGAGTGATCGGCACATCGGCGGTGACCTCTTCACCACGCTGCACGATCAGCAGATCGGCGTGCTCGATGTAGCGGTGGATGGGGTGCACCACGACCGACTTGGTCAGCGCGAGCTGCTTCTTGCCCTCGATATCGAGGTTCAGGATCGCGTTGGTGCCGTGCTGGCGCAGGATGGCGGCGAACGACAGCGCATCCAGCGACAGATGCTGCGGATCGGACTGATGCCCGTACAGGACCGCCGGAACGTTGCCCGCGCGGCGGGTGCGGCGCGCGGCACCCTTGCCGAACTCGGTGCGGATCTTCGCTTCGAGAAGGTTGACGTCGGACATGACTGGATAACTCCTACGGCTCTACGCGACTGGTGGGCGGGTGCCAGGGAAATCGCGCCCCTGGTCGGTTGGTCTGCTCGTCAGGCGAAGACCGAACACCAGGCGGCCGGAAGCCGCGCCGCGTCGATCACGGTGCCGCAAGAACTTGCGAACCCTCGCCGAGACAACCCGAATACTGTAACCCAGCGCCCGCAAAACTCCGGAATCGGGTGGTCGCCGACACGTCGACAGCTGGTCAGAACCGTCACGTAGCCTGGACAGGTTCACCCCTGATCGCTCGCCGAAAGGTTTTCTCCGTTGACCGCCTCCACCGAGGGCTCCGCCGCGCCCGCCACGCGCGGGTTGGCCGCCGAGGTGTCGCGGCGCCGCACCTTCGCCGTGATCTCGCACCCCGACGCGGGTAAATCGACGCTCACCGAAGCATTGGCGCTGCACGCTCGCAAGATCTCCGAGGCCGGCGCCATCCACGGCAAGGCGGGCCGTAAATCCACCGTCTCGGACTGGATGGAGATGGAGAAGGCGCGCGGTATCTCGGTGAGCTCCACCGCGCTGCAGTTCAACTACCGGGCCGCCGGGTCCGAGATCGATCATGTGATCAATCTCGTCGACACCCCGGGCCACTCCGATTTCTCCGAGGACACCTACCGGGTGCTGACCGCGGTGGATGCCGCGGTGATGCTGATCGACGCGGCGAAGGGTCTCGAACCGCAGACGCTGAAACTGTTCCAGGTGTGCCGCCATCGCGGGATTCCGGTGATCACCGTGATCAACAAATGGGACCGGCCGGGCCGTGCCCCGCTGGAACTGCTCGACGAAATCGACGAGCGGATCGGTCTCACCCCCACGCCGCTGTTCCTGCCGGTCGGCATCGCGGGCGATTTCCGCGGCCTGCTGCGTCGGGGGCCCGACGGCGCGGCCGCCGAGTACATCCATTTCACCCGCACAGCCGGCGGTGCCACCATCGCCCCGGAGGAGTCGCTGACACCCGACGCCGCGGAGGCGCGGGAGGGCGCGGCGTGGACCACCGCGGCGGAGGAGAGCGAACTGCTTTCGGCCACCGGCCAGGACCACGACCAGGAGCTTTTCCTGGCCGGGCAGACCTCCCCGGTGATCTACGCCTCGGCCATGCTGAACTTCGGCGTCCGGCAGCTGCTGGAGACCCTGGTGGCGCTGGCGCCGGCCCCGAGTTCGCGGGCCGATATCGGCGGTCACGCGCGGGAACCGCAGGACCCGTTCAGCGCGGTGGTGTTCAAGGTGCAGGCGGGGATGGATACCGCCCACCGCGACCGGCTCGCGTTCATGCGCATCGTCTCGGGTGAGTTCGAACGCGGCATGGTGGTGACCCATGCGCAGACGGGGCGGCCGTTCGCGACCAAATACGCGCTGACCGTCTTCGGCCGGGAACGCGCGACCGTCGATACCGCCTATCCGGGAGATGTGGTCGGCCTGGTCAACGCGACCGCCCTCGCCCCGGGGCACACCCTGTTCGTCGACAAGAAGGTCGAATTCCCGCCCATCCCCTCGTTCGCGCCCGAACATTTCGCCGCGCTGCGCGCGCAGAGCGCCGGCAAGTACAAGCAGTTCCGCAAGGCGATCGATCAGCTCGATTCGGAGGGCGTGGTGCAGGTGCTGCGCAACGATGCCCGCGGTGACGCTTCCCCGGTACTGGCCGCGGTGGGTCCCATGCAGTTCGAGGTGGTGACAGCCCGGATGCAGGGCGAGTTCGGGGTGGAGACCCACCTCGACCACCTCGCCTACACTCTCGCCCGCCGTACCGACGCCGCCTCGGCGCCCGAACTGGACCGCCAGCGTGGGGTGGAGGTCTTCACCCGCAGCGACGGTGCGATCCTGGCGCTGTTCAGCGATAAGTGGCGGTTGCAGTATATCCAGAAGGAGATGCCGGAACTCACCCTGGAACCGCTGGTGGCCGCCGCCGACTGAGGCCGCTCAGCCCGCGGCGCGTTCCTCGGGCGGCGGATACTCCTGGTCCGGGCCACCGAGAAATTCTTCGGGCGTCTCGTCGTGGGTCGCGGTCTCGCGCGGATCCCGCTCGACGGATTCGACCCCGCTCGCCTGCTGGATCAGTCCCCACCGGTTCGCGGTCAACCGCAGGCTGGGCAGATCACTGAGCGAGAGCACCACCTCGTAGGTGCGTTCGTAGCCGGTATGCGCGATCCGCCAGCGGCCGTCGTCGCAACGCACGTACTCGTCGCTGTAGAAGGCGGCACCGCGCAGCAGCATATTGTTCTCCGGGATCAGCACGGTATCGGAGAGGTACCAGATACCGCTGGCCCGGTCGCCGTGCACATCGACCTCGGGATGATCGACGCGATGTTCGGTGATCACATGCGGGCCCAGCGTGTTCCGCATAAAGGTCAGGAACGCTTCCCGGGATTCGAATTGCAGGTATTCGCTGTAGGTGGCCGTGGCCTCCGGGATCATCGTCGCCGCGAAGTCTTCCCAGAGCTTGGTGTCCAGGGCCCGCACGTAGCGGAATTTGAGGCGATGGATCTCCAGGACGTCCTCGGACGTCAGCGGAGCCGCCGCACGCGGCGGGTTCGGTTGTGCCGGTCCCATGGTCAGTGGTACATCCATTTCGGGTTCGAGCCGCGGCGGAAGCGGTACGTCCAGCCCGGCACCCAGTGCCGCGGCGAGCGCGGCACCCGAGAAGGCCATGGTCTCACTGCTCTGACCCGGCCGCCGCGGAAATCCACCCGGGACGGGCCCGGGATCGTTACGCTCCTCGCCCTGGTCCATAACTCCACCATCCCACCTGAAATGGACAAATTGGGAGGATATTCAGATCTGCATCGGATTGCTATCCTGCGTCGGCGCTATTACGGCGTACGGATCCGGCCGGGTCAGCCCGGGATTCCGCCCGTTCGCCGACCACCGGCAGGGCCGGTGACCAGGGCCGATATCAGGGTCGTTCGCCGTTGCCGATGGTGAAGCAGGTGCGGCAGAAATCCTCGCCGAACTCGGTCAGGCGCAGGCTTTTGCGCACGATTTTCGGTGCGCGGCCCGCCTTTTTCAAAGCGTCCTCCACGATCGGCTGGACCTCGAGCACCATATAGCGGCTCAGCACTACAGGATCGTCGGAACTATGGGTCAATCCCAGCCGGCTCAGGTTGATCAGATAGGAGCGGGCGCGGTCGATATAGCGGACACCGGCCTGCTCCGGCACCGAGGTCAGACCACCCGCGATCAGCTCGGAGCCGATCCCCAGCGGCCGGTTGGTGCGCACATCGACCATCGGCTGCGGCCCGTTGAGGGCCATATAGCGCAGGATGCGGGCCTCGTCGGGGGCGAGTTCGTCGAGGATGCGGTCGTAGGCGGGGTGCACTTCCTCGGTGAAGTAGACATCGGCCGAGCGGGCCAGCAGTGCGTCCCCGCGTTTACGCAGTTCCGCGACGGTGGCCGAGCGCATATACGAGCCCACCGCCACCGTCTGCTGCCCGGAGGTCTGGCCGGTGGGGACGTAGCTGACGATCTCACGCACCGACCCCTCGGTGACTCCCAGCGCGCTGCGCGCGATGGACCGCAACGCGTTCCCGGTCCGCTCGGCGATCTCGGCCGAGGACTCCCCGTCCAGGGCGGCCTGGGTGATCTCCCGGGTGACCTCGTAGGAGGTGTTCACCGCCCACTGCCCGCCGCGTACCACACTGCCCGCCGCCAGCCCGGCCGCCCGGAACACCCCGCGGATGAGCCTGGCCTCGTTGCTGATCTGGCGCTGCTCGGCATCGGCACTGCGTTCGACACTCGACGGCGGCCGGCGCACAACGCTCGCGGGGCCGGGCGGGGTATTCGGCGCGCCGTTCCGGCCGGCGCTCGACGGGGGGCTCCACTGCACGGGCCGGGAACCGGTCCGGGGGTACTCCTGTCCGGTCCTGTCGTTTGCCACGTTCTACTCCGATATCGCCAGATGAACGAATCCCGCTCATCGATTATTGCCCATCGACGGTGCCGACCCGGCGCCGGACCATGGATCCGGCGCACGTCTGAGACACTAATGTGTCGCGTCCGGTCGTGCTGCCGGTGGATGTCTGCCGGCGCGCGGTGGAAGCGCGGTCGTGGTGCTAATTTGAGGTCCCGGTGGGGCGGCGATCACCGGGAGCAGGAGGGTGTGTCGTGTTGGAGAGTGTGTTCGGGGTGCACCCGACGATCCTCCTGGAATTAGTGACCATTCCGCTGTTCACCGGCGTCATCGGTTACATCACCAACTGGACCGGCGTGCTGATGCTGTTCCGGCCGATCGCTTTTCACGGTATCCGGATACCCGGCTTGCGCTATCTGTACCCGTATCTGCCGAAGCGGATCCAGATCCTGCCGCTGCTGAGCTACGACGGCCGCTTCGGCTGGCAGGGAATCGTGCCCTCGCGGGCGGACAAAATGGCCAGTATCGCGGTGGATAAAGGGCTTTCGAAGCTCGGCAGTGTCGCCGATTTCTATCGGGAACTGGAACCGGACGCGCTGGCCGAACATCTCGCGCTCACCGCCGAGACCCAGATCCGCGATATCGTCGAGAACATCCTGCGCCGCGACCATCCCCAGCTCTGGTACAACCTGCCGGTCCAGGTCCGCGAGGCGGTCCACGAGCGGGTGCGCCGGCAACTGCCGGATATCCTGCGCGAACTCACCGAGGAGCTGGGCGCCAATATCGACCAGTTGCTCGATGTGAAGCAGATGGTCATCCGCTATTTCCAGGCCCGGCCCCAGCTGCTCAATCAGTTGTTCCAGGTGCTGGGCGCCAAGGAATTGCGGTTCATGCAGAATTTCGGGCTCTATTTCGGCGCCCCGATGGGTGTGGTGCTGGTCGCGATCCTGCATGTGACCAATTGGCCGACGCTGGCCGTACTGCCGGTCGGCGGGGTGATCATCGGCTGGGTGGTGAACTGGGTGGGCCTGAATATGATCTTCGCGCCCGCGGAGCCGAAATGGTGGTGCCCGTGGCGGCAGGGCCTGCTGATCAAACGGCAGAACGAAATCACCGACGGATACGCCGAACTCGTCTCCACCCAGGTGATGACGGTCGCCAATATCGGCGACGAACTGCTCAACGGGCCCAAATCCGATCGCACCCTGCAGATGCTCGAGGACACTCTGCGCCCGGCCGCCGACCGGGCCCTCGGCCCGGCTCGCGGCGCGGTGAAACTGGTCCTCGGCAGCCGCGAGTACCAGGCACTGACCCAGACCTTCACGTCCGAGGCGATGGCCATCGCACCGCTGGCGTTCGCCGACGCCGACTTCAACGAGCGGCAGGGCAAACAGATCGGCGCCTATATCGCCAAGCAGATGTCGGAGCTGTCGCCGAACGATTTCGTCGATATGCTGCGCGCCGCCATCAAACAGGACGAATGGTTGCTGTTCGTGCACGGCGGTGTTCTCGGGCTGTTCGCGGGATACGCGCATATCCTGGTGTTCGGAACGGGGGTAGCGACCACATGGCTGTGAACGAGAAACCACGCGACACCAGCGACCGGATCGGCGAGACAGGCCGGCCCGGCGAGACAGGCCGGCCGGAGACGGGAAGCCCCGGCAAGGCCCGCAGACCGATCGGGCCCGTCGTGGCGGTACGCGCCGCGAGCGGGATCGCGCGGGTGGCGGCGTCGGTGGTCTCGGGGACCGCACGCTGGGGTGTGCACACCGCGATGGACGTCACCGAGACGGTGGTCCGCGGGAGTATGGCCGGAGATCCCCCGGCCGAGGTCCGGTCGGAGGCGATCGGCCAGGTACGGGAGGCGCTACGGCTGGCGCTCGGGGTCACGGCCGCGGAACCGGCCGGCACCGCCTCCCCCACCGAGCGTTCGCTGCGGGAACAGGGCGCGGCGCTGCTGCGGCTGGCGGCCAGCACCCGGGTACCGGACGAAGGGCACCCGGCCTACGCGCGGATCCTCGCCGACCTCACCTCCGACGACGCCCGCATCCTGCGCCTGCTCCGCCTCGAGGGCCCGCAGCCGACCGTGACGGTACGCGGTGGCCGATTGTCGCGACGCGCCCGCCGGGCCGGCGAAACCCGGTCCGGCGCGGACGACCTGGGAGTCAGCATGATCGGCGAGCACGCCGGCCTGCGGCATCCGGAACGGGTCCAGCGCTATCTGACCAATCTGTGCCGCGTGGGCTTGATCGAACTACTGCACGAACCGGTGGGCACCCCGGAGCGCTATCAGCTCCTGGAAGCCCAGCCGGCAGTGGCCGAGCTGTTGAAACAGGCCGGTGGTCGCGGCAAACTCCGGCATCGCGGGATCGCCCTCACGGCCTTCGGGACAGAATTCGTGCAGGCCAGCCTCCCCATCGCAGGCGAAGACGGCCCCGACACCGCAGCCCGCTGAGCACGGGCGCCGCCGCGACGCGGCGTTCGATACCCACCAGGCCTGCCGCTACGCGAGCTGGGAACGTTCCTGTCCGGAACCGCCCGTGGCCTGCGCCGAGGTCGCCGCGCGCCGGATGCCATCACGGTCGATGCCATCACGGTCGCGCTCCGGATGCTGGCGTGTGAACCCGCCCGCCGGCCAAGGCGCAGCGGGTCGGCTCAGCCGCCTCGATGCCGATAGCTCAGACCTGGTCGGCGAGTTCCATCCAGCGTTCTTCGGCGGTCTCCTTCTGCGCCTGGACGTCTTTCAACTCGGCACCGAGGGTGACGAGTTTGTCCGGCTCGGTGGCGGCCTCGGCGAGTGCCGTATGCAGCGCCGCCTCGCGTTCGCCGAGTTTGTCGATGGCCCGTTCCAGCCGGGTGAGTTCCTTACGGGCCGCCCGGTAGGCCGCCGAATCGGTTTGTGACGCCTCGGCACGCTGCGCGGACGCCGACGCCGCCTGCCGGGCGGTGTCCCCGGCCGCGAGTTCGGCCCGCCGCGCCAGGTACTGGGCGATCCCGCCGGGCAGGTTGGTGAGTGTGCCGTCGCCGAACAACGCCCAGGTGCTGTCGCAGATCCGCTCGATCAGATAGCGGTCGTGACTGATCACCACGAGCGTGCCGGCCCAGTTGTCCAGGAGATCCTCGAGTTGCTGGAGGGTGTCGATATCGAGGTCGTTGGTGGGCTCGTCCAGTAGCAGCACATTCGGTTCGGACATGAGGATGCGGGTGAGCTGCAGGCGGCGTCGTTCCCCACCGGACAGGTCCCGCACCGGGGTGCGCTGGCGGGCCGGGGTGAAACCGAGCCGTTCCGCGAGCTGCCCGGCCGACAGTTCCAGCGCCTTGCTGCCCTCGCCCAGGGTGATGCGCATGGCGATCTCCTGGACCGCCTCGAGCACCCGCATATCGGTGGGGAGATCGTCGAGTTCCTGCCGCAGCCAGCCGATCCGGACGGTCTGCCCCTGTACCCGTTTGCCGGCGACGGGCGTGACATCCCCGGCCAGCGCCCGCAGCAAGGTGGTCTTGCCGGAGCCGTTCACCCCCACCAGGCCGACGCGTTCGCCCGGGGCGAGCCGCCAGGTCAGATCGTGGACCAACTCCCGGCCGTCGGGTGTGGTGAGCGTGGCGTCCTCGAGTTCCACCACCACCCGGCCCAGCCGCTTCCTGGCGAACGACGCCAGCGAAACAGTGTCGCGCGGTGGCGGTACATCGGCGATCAGCGCCTCGGCGGCCTCCACCCGGTAGCGCGGTTTGGAGGTACGGGCCTGCGGGCCCCGGCGCAACCAGGCCAGTTCCTTGCGGGCCAGGTTCCGCCGTCGCGCCTCGGTGGCATCGGCCTGCCGGGCGCGTTCGGCGCGGGCGAAGATCCAGTCGCCGTAGCCGCCCTCGTAGGTCTCGACCTTGCCGCCCACGACCTCCCAGGTGCGGGTCGCGACGGTGTCGAGGAACCAGCGGTCGTGCGTGACCACGACCAGTGCGCTGCGCCGGGCCAGCAGGTGTTCGGCCAGCCACTGCACACCTTCGACATCGAGGTGGTTGGTGGGTTCGTCGAGAACCAGCAGGTCGAGGTCGCGCACCAGGGCGGCGGCCAGCGCGACCCGGCGGCGTTCCCCACCGGAGAGGTTCGTGACCGCGGTGTCCAGGCCGAGCCCGGCGATACCGATCCCGTCGAGCACCGAGCGGATCCGCGGGTCGGCGGCCCATTCGTGTTCGGCGAGGTCGCCGGTCGGGGCATCCTCGGCCAGACCGGCGAGCACCACCTCCCCGACGGTCGACCCCGCGGGCAGTACGCCACGCTGGGTGACCACGGCCATCCGCAACCCACCGAGCCGGCTCACCCGGCCGGAGTCGGGCTCCTCGATCCCGGTCAGCACCTCGAGCAGCGTGGTCTTCCCGCCGCCGTTGAGACCCACCACCCCGATCCGCTCGCCCGCGTGCACCCCCAGCGAGACGCCGTCGAGCAGTGGTTTGATCCCGAAACTCTTGCTGACCTGTTCGAGGTTGATCAGGTTGGACATGGATCCTTCCGTCTCCGGCTACCGGCCGCGCCCAAACGCGCGGCCGTCCCAGCCTAATCGGCCCTGCTGGCGCGGCCCAACCACAGCCCGCGCCCGGGGCGAACCGGGTGCGGGCGGCTCGGGGACGGTGCGCGTCCGCCCTGGCTTGTGGACCGCTCGCCCGGCGAATGCGGCCGAGCTGGCGAAAAGCCGGTGCCGGAGTTCACGCCCGCCGCGGGCCGGGAGCAGGCGGCTCGGGAACCGGGTGGTGCGACTCACCCTGGCTCGTGATGCGGGCACCGGGAACCGGGCCGGTGGCCGTCCGCACGCTGCGGGCGACGCCCGCGCCCGAGAGTTCCGCCGCGACCGCGACGGCCGATTCGGCGGTTTCGCAGAGGAAAGCGCACGTCGGGCCGGAACCGGAGACCAGACCGGCCAGCGCCCCCGCCTCCACGCCCGCGCGCAGGGTGCGGCGCAGATCGGGTCGCAGCGAAACCGCCGCGGCCTGCAGGTCGTTGCCGAGCAGCGGCGCGAGTTGCCGTGCCTCCCCGGAGGCCAAAGCCTGCATGAGCGCCTGGGGTTCGCCGAGGCGGGGCGGGTCGCCCTGGACGCGGAGCCGGTCGAGTTCGGTGAAGACCTCCGGGGTGGACAGACCGCCCTTGGCGAGGGCGAGGACCCAGTGGAAGACGTTGCGCGACAACACCGGTAGCAGCCGTTCGCCGCGACCGGTACCGAGCGCGGTGCCGCCGTGCAGGGCGAACGGCACATCGCTGCCGAGTTCGGCGCCCACCGCGGCGAGTTCGTCGCGGTGCATACCGAGTTCCCAGAGTTCGTTCAGGCCGACCAGGGCGGCGGCCGCGTCGGCGCTGCCGCCGGCCATACCACCGGCCACCGGGATGCCTTTGTCGATGGTGATCTCCACCAGCGGCGCCCGGCCGGCCAGCTGGGCCAGCCGGACCGCGGCCTTCCACACCAGGTTGGTCCGGTCGGTGGGTACTTCCGCGGCACTTTCCCCGGTGATCCGCAGGGTCAGTGAGTTGGCGGGCGCGATCTCCAGATCGTCGGCGAGCGAAAGCGCCTGGAACACGGTGGTGAGCTCGTGGTAGCCGTCGGCGCGCAGGTCACCTACTCCCAGATGGAGGTTGACCTTCGAGGGTGCCCGCACGGTGACGGGACTGGGCACAACGGACAGCACGGTGCCCTAGCCTATCGCCTGCCCTGGCGTCGCGGCAGCGGGAACCGCTTGCCGCCGCTACCCCCCGGGGGTATATTCGGCGGTGTCCTGAGGGACCGAGCGCAAAGGAGACACCATGTCCACCAGCACCTACACCGTCACCGGCATGACCTGCGGCCACTGCGTCCAGGCCGTGCAGACCGAAATCGGCAAGATCGACGGCGTCACCAACGTCGATGTCGACCTCGCGTCGGGCCGGGTCGTGGTCGAAGCCGGCGGCGATATCGCCGCCTCCGATATCGCGGCCGCGGTGGACGAGGCGGGTTACGAACTCGCCGACTGAGCGTCCGCCTGCGCGGCCAGGCGGACGAAGGCAGCGGTGTCCAGGGTTTCCCCGCGGGCAGTCGGCGCGATCCCCGCGGCGAGCAGCCTTCGCTCCGCCTCCGCGGGGGAACCAGCCCACCCTGCCAGCGCGGCGCGCAGCGTCTTGCGGCGCTGCGCGAACGCCAGATCGATAACCTCGAAAACCCGTTTCCGGTGAGCCTCGTCGACCGGCCACGGCGGTTCGGCGAACCGGTCCACCCGCACCAGCCCAGATTCCACCTGCGGCACCGGCCAGAACACCTGCCGGCCCACCGCCCCCGCCTTGGTCACGGTGCCGAAGAACCCGGCCTTCACACTCGGCACGCCGTATACGCGGCTTCCCGGCGGCGCGGCCAGCCGGTCGGCGACCTCGGCCTGCACCATCACCAGCGCGGTACGGATACCCGGGAATTCGGCGAGCAGATGCAGCAGCACCGGCACGGCCACGTTATAGGGAAGATTCGCCACCAGAGCGGTCGGCGCGGCCGGCAACATATCCGCCCGGACCCGCAGCGCGTCACCGGGCACCACGGTCAGCCGCTCCGCCAGCGCTCGCGCGCGCTCCCGGACGGTTTCGGGCAGTTGCCCCGCCAGCACCGGGTCGATCTCTACGGCGACGACCGAATCCACCACATCCAGTAGCGCCAACGTGAGCGAACCGAGACCGGGCCCCACCTCGAGAACCGTATCGGCCCGCCCCACCTCGGCCGCGGCCACAATCCGCCGCACCGTATTGGCGTCGTGCACGAAGTTCTGCCCGAGCTGTTTGGTCGGGCGCACACCGAACCGCTCGGCCAGCTCCCGCACCTGCGCGGGACCCAGCAGAGCCGCTTCACCACGCGCCATCATCTCGGCATCCGACACCGGGCGAACTTACCAACCCGGTCCTCGCCGCCCCATCAGCGGCGGGGCGATGCCCTGCCGGGACGAAGCGGAACATGTGCTGGGCTGAATTGGGCCG
This sequence comes from Nocardia carnea, assembly GCF_029869215.1. Lineage (GTDB taxonomy): Bacteria > Actinomycetota > Actinomycetes > Mycobacteriales > Mycobacteriaceae > Nocardia > Nocardia carnea_B. The sequence continues at coordinate 11,247 of NZ_JARWPM010000252.1, read as the reverse complement.
ACTGGGGCGCTTCAAGGGCACAACTCCGGGGCTCCGAGCTGGATACCCCGGCTCCAGACAGGACAGCCGCCGCGCCCGACGTGGACCATCCGGGAAAGGGGCGGGCTGTAATTTTGGAGACGCTCCGCGTCTCGAGGGCGGGGCCCTATCAACCCGGTTCTTCACTCCCGCCGGCCGGTCGGTCGCTGCGCTCCCTCCCTCTGGTCGCTCCAGAACCGGGCGGGCCCCGCCCGGTAACCGTCTGGGTGAGGGGATGCGGATACCGGCGAGACGCGAGGGATCTCGGCAACGCGTGCCTTCGCAGGCCAGAGGGCGCCGTTGACTCAGCTAGGCGGCGGCGGGCTGGGGTGAGGGCAGTTGGGAGGAGGTAGCGACGGGGGCCGAGTGGGCCCGGTCGGGTGAATTGTGTGTGGCGATGGCCGCGCCGGCGCCGATGATCAGGGTCAGCAGCACTGCGGCGATCGCTGCGTACAGCAGAGGCGAGCGTGAGGAGTTGATCCTCGCAAAGGGTGACACGGTCACGGGACGATAACGAAGCCCGGGGGCCGGGACAACCGCTACACACCAGCCGGGCGGCATACGGGCTCCGAAACTCGGACGAGTCCCAGCTAGACGGCACAACTCGGATCAAACTGTGATGCAAATCACTCCGCGAACGGCTCCTCAGGCGAATCCATAGACGCGGCGGGCGTTGGCCGTGCTGATCTGTGCCAGCTCCGCCGGGTCCTGGGCCCGCAGTTCCGCCAGCGCCCGCACGGTGTAGGGCAGGCAGTACGGTTCGTTGGGCGCGCCACGGTACGGATGCGGGGTCAGATACGGCGCATCGGTCTCCACCAGCAACTGGTCGTCCGGCACCACCTTCACGGCTTCCCGCAATTCGTGCGCGTTCTTGAAACTCGCCGTACCCGAGAAACTCAGCACATACCCCTCGGCCACACAGGACAGCGCCATATTCGCGTCCGACGAGAAACAATGGAAGATCACCGTCTCCGGGGCACCTTCGTCCAGCAGGACGGTCAGCAGATCGTGATCGGCCTCCCGGTTGTGGATCATCAGCGGTTTACCGATCCGCTTGGCCAGGTCGATATGCCAGCGGAACCCTTCGATCTGGGTTTCGATATCGGCGCAGCCGTCGAGTTTCCCGGGCCAGTAGTAATCGAGCCCGGTCTCGCCTACCGCCACCACCCGGGGATCGGCCGCCAGCTTCTCGAGTTCCGCGCGCGCGGCATCGTCGAGCGCATTCGCCCGGGTCGGATGCAGGGCCACCGCCGCGTACACCCGGTCGTCCCAGTGCGCGGCCTCGACCGCCCACCGAGCGGCCGCCAGATCGTCGGCGACGGTGACCACCCGTCCCACCCCGGCCCCGGCCGCCCGGTCGACCATCTCCGCGACCGAGGCCGCATCGGTGGCACCGCAGGCGTCCAGATGGGTATGGGCGTCCACCAGCGGCGCGAGCGGTTCGGGTAGCGGCGGCGCGGGTCGCCGGGCGCTCATCGGACCGCCACCTGTCGTCGGCGGACGGGCACCCGGTCCAGGGCGGGACGGGGCTTTCGCAGGGAATCACGAAGAGGCACGACCTTCACAGTAGAGTCCGTAGCCGCCGCACCCCCGCGCGACCGGGCCAGTAACCTTTCTGGGCATGAACACGCAGTCGAGTCGGGTTCACACCGGTCCCCATGATGGAATCAAGGCACCATGAGCGCAGTCGATCGCCCCGCCTTCTATATCACCACGGCCATCGCGTACCCGAACGGTGCGCCGCATATCGGGCATGCCTACGAGTACATCTCCACCGATGCGCTCGCCCGGTTCAAGCGGCTCGACGGGTACGACGTGTTCTTCATGACCGGCACCGACGAGCACGGCCAGAAGATGCAGCAGACCGCCGCCGCGGAGAACATTCCCGTGGAGGAACTGGCCGCGCGCAACTCCGATGTGTTCGAGCGGATGGACAAATCCCTCGATATCTCCTTCGACCGGTTCATCCGCACCACCGACGCCGACCATCAGCGGGCCAGCGCCGCCATCTGGCGGCGGATGCTGGACAACGGGGATATCTACCTCGACAACTACTCCGGCTGGTACTCGGTGCGCGACGAGGCGTTCTACACCGAGGAGGAGACCACGCTGCTCGACGACGGCAGCCGGATCTCCACCGAGACGAAAACCCCGGTCACCTGGACCGAGGAATCCAATTTCTTCTTCCGGCTCTCGGCCTACCAGGACAAATTGCTCGCCCTCTACGACGAGCACCCGGAGTTCATCGCGCCGGCCACGCGGCGCAACGAGATCGTCAGCTACGTCAAGGCCGGACTGAAGGATCTGTCGATCTCCCGGACCACCTTCGACTGGGGTGTTCCGGTACCCGATCACCCGGATCATGTGATGTACGTCTGGGTGGACGCGCTCACCAACTACCTCACCGGGGTCGGCTTCCCGGATACCGATTCCGCGGCCTTCGGCAAGTTCTGGCCGGCCGATGTGCACATCATCGGTAAGGACATCACCCGCTTCCACACCGTGTACTGGCCGGCGTTCCTGATGTCGGCCGGTATCGAACTTCCGAAACGGGTGTTCGTGCACGGGTTCCTGTACAACAAGGGCGAGAAGATGTCGAAATCGGTCGGCAATGTCGTCGACCCGCTGGAACTCGTCGATACCTACGGCCTCGACGCCGTGCGGTTCTTCCTGCTGCGCGAGATCTCCTACGGCCAGGACGGCAGCTACAGCCACGAGGCGATCGTCTCCCGGATCAACGCCGACCTCGCCAACGAGTTCGGCAATCTGGTGCAGCGCAGCCTGACCATGGTCGCCAAGAACTGCGGCGCCGTGATCCCCACCCCGGGTGAGTTCACCGCCGACGACCGCGCGCTGCTCGACCGCGCGAACGGCCTGCTGGAACGCTGCCGCGCCGAATTCGATGTCCAGCAGATGCATCTGGCGCTGGAACAGATCTGGCTGACCCTCGGCGAGACGAACAAGTACTTCACCGCCCAGGCCCCTTGGACGCTGCGCAAATCCGGTACCGAAGAAGATCTGGCCCGGATGGCGACGGTCCTCTACGTCACCCTCGAGGTGATCCGGATCGTGGCGATCCTGGCCCAGCCGGCGATGCCGGGTTCGGCGGCGAAGATTCTCGACCTGCTCGCCCAGCAGGGCCGCGATTTCGCCGATATCGCCACGCCCCTGGTCCCGGGTGTTCCGCTACCCGCCCCGGAACCGGTGTTCCCGCGCTATGTGGAGCCCAAGACCGACGAGTGACCTCCGCCGCGCCGCGCCCGGTCCGGCCCAGGCGGCGGTAGGTTTCCGGCGTGCTCGCCGCTGCCGACCGCATGCGTCACTCGGCGGCGGCGCGGCGGGCGGCCAGGACGGCGTCGTAGAGTTCGCGCCGCGAGACCCCCGCGATCTCGGCGATCTCCGCGCTGGCGTCTTTGAGCCGTAGCCCGGCGGCAGCGCGTTCCTCCACCTGCGCCACCAGATCCTCCGGTTCGGCGACCGTCGCGCTCGCGCCCTCCAGGACCACCGTGATCTCACCGCGCGCACCCTCGGCGGCCCACTCCGCGAGCTCGGCCAGCGTGCCGCGGACGACCTCCTCGTAGGTCTTGGTGAGTTCGCGGCATACCGCGGCCCGGCGTTCACCACCCAGCACCTCGACGGCGTCGGCCAGGCATTCGGCGAGCCGGTGCGGTGCCTCGAAGAACACGCAGGCCCGCCGTTCGGAGACCAGCGTTCCCAGCCACTCTTTGCGCCGCCCGGACTTACGCGGCGCGAAACCGTCGAAACAGAAGCGGTCCACCGGCAGTGCCGAGAGCGCGAGCGCCGTCGTCACCGCCGACGGGCCGGGCAGGCAGGTCACCGGTAGATCCTGGTCGGCGCAGGCCGCCACCAGCCGGAATCCCGGATCGCTGACCGACGGCATCCCGGCGTCGGTGACCAGCAGCACCGTCCGCCCGGCGGCGATCTCGTCCACCAGCCCGGGCACCCGCGCGGACTCCACATGGTCGTAGAAACTCACCACCCGGCCCCGGATCTCCACCCCGAGCGCGTCCGCCAGCGACCGGGTGCGCCGGGTGTCCTCGGCCGCGACGATATCGGCGGACCCCAGCGCCTCCCGCAACCGGAGCGAAGCGTCACCGATCGCACCCAACGGTGTCGCCGCCAGAACCAGCCGACCCTGAGTCACCACACTCCTCACCCGGCCCGGCCGATCCGGGCCTCTCGCCGCAGCCTAGCCGTGGCGGCCGGCCCGGCCCTCGGGCGCGGGGGTATGCGGTAGCCCCGTCAACGCCGCGGGTTCAAGGCGTGTTTGCCGCGGGTCCGCCCTTCGGCCAGTGCCTGTAGAACGGCCGGGCCACGCTCCAAGGGGTGTACCTCGGGTGCGCCGGGTGGGTACACCCCGTGCGCGATGAGGTGCTCGATCTCCTCGAGCAACGACCGATAGATGGCGGGCGCCGCGGCGGCGAGGGCGCCGATATGCAGGCCCTTGATCTGCACCGGGTGGGTGAAGACCAGATCGTGGCTGGTCAGCACCGCATCACCCGAGGCCGCGCCGAATACGATGACGCGGCCGGTGATACGGCGGGTTACCGCGAGGCTGGTCTCGAAGGTGGCCTTGCCGACCGATTCGAGGACGAGGTCGACGCCGCCGGTCAGGCGGGTGATCTCGGCGGTGAGATCGGGGCGCCTACTGTCCAGCACGACCTCGGCCCCCAGTGCGCGAACGGTGTCGTGCTTATCCGGCGAGGCCGTGGCGAGCACCCGCGCACCGTAGTGCCGGGCGAGCCGGACCGCGGCCTGCCCCACACCGCCGGCCGCGGCGTGTACGAGAACCACCTCCCCGGCGACGAGGCCGCCCAGCGGCCGCAGCGCCGCCAGCGCCGTCGCCCAGTTCAGCACCAGACCCAGGGATTCGGCATCGCTCCACCCCGGTGGGACGGGCAGGACGCCGACGGCCGGCATCGTCATGTACTCCGCGAAGGCACCCGCGCCGGTGCCGATGACATGGGTGCCGAGCGGCAGCGGGTGGCCGACCGCGGCGCCGATACCGACGATCTCCCCGGCTGCTTCGAACCCGGCGATATACGGTGCCCGCGGCCCGCCGCCATAGGTTCCCCGGGTCTGCATGACATCCGCGAAATTGACCCCCGCCGCGCCGACCCGGATCAGGTACTCGTCCGGACCCGGGACGGGCCGGGGCGCCTCGGCCGGGATCAGATCCCGCGGCCCGCGGTGTGACTGCTGGACCAGGGCCCGCATCGTGCCCCGGGTATGTGCTTCGAACTCCATACCGCGGACCGTAGAACCCTCACACTTGCGTCAAGGTCAAGTCGCGATCACCGGCCCGCGTTCCGCAGGAAGGTCTCCAGCGCGGCCCGCTGCGCGTCGAGCGTGGCGATCCGGGCCGCGAGCCGATCCCGGTACTCGGCGACCTCGTCCAATAAGCCCTCGCCCAGCGGCCCGCTTCCGGCGCGGCCGCCGTCCGGGCGCCCGATGACCTCCCGGATCAACCGCACCGGCAGACCCGATTCCAGCAAGGACCGGATCACGTGCACCCGGTCGATCGTGGAACGGCAGTAATCGCGGTAGCCGTTACCGCACCGCCCGGGAACTATCAGGCCTTCGTCCTCGTAGAACCGCAGGGACCGGGCACTCACGCCGCCGGCCCGGGCTGCCGCACCGATCCGCATGGTGCGGACAACGTCTGCTGCCCGGGACACCTTCCCCGATCCCCGCCCGTAGCCGCCCCATAGACTCACCCCGTGACTCCGCTGACCGACTCGCGCCCCAGCGCGGCCTGGCGGCCGGCGCGTAGCTGGTCGAGCCCGGCGCCGCTGCGGCCCGCACCCGATTTCGGTCCCACGGATACCGTGCGTGGCTGGGTGGTCAGCCTGTTCCTGACGGCGATCGCGGCCATTACGCGGTTCACCATGCTGAACTACCCCACCGACGCCGGCACCCCCGTATTCGACGAGAAGCACTACGCGCCGCAGGGGTGGCAGTTCCTGACCGGCGGAATCGAGGACAACCCGGGGTACGGGCTGGTGGTGCATCCGCCGGTCGGTAAGCAGATGATCGCGATCGGCGAGGCACTGTTCGGTTACAACGGCTGGGGGTGGCGGTTCACCGCGGCTCTGCTCGGCACCCTGCTGGTGCTGCTGGTGATCCGGATCGTGCGGCGGATGACCCGCTCGACACTGCTCGGGGCGTTCGCCGGGATCCTGTTGATCGCCGACGGGGCGAGTTTCGTCTCCTCCCGGATCGGGATGCTCGATATCTTCATCACCTTCTTCGTCACCGCCGCCTTCGGCTGCCTGATCGTCGACCGGGACGAGGTGCGGGCACGGCTGGCGAAAGCCGACGCCGAGGGCCGCGCGGGGCTGACGCCGTGGGGTCCCCGGCTCGGGGTGCGCTGGTGGCGGTTCGGCGCCGGGGTGTTGCTCGGGCTCGCGTGCGGGACGAAATGGTCGGGCCTGTACTTCATCGCGGCCTTCGGCTTGATGAGTGTGCTGTTCGATCTCTCCGCTCGCCGCGCCTACGGTGTGCGCAAACCACTGTTCGGTACCGCGATCCGCGATATCGGGCCCGCCCTGTACGCACTGGTCCTGATCCCGCTGGGTGTGTACCTGGCCAGTTACGCCGCCTGGTTCCGCGAGGAAACCGCCGTATATCGCTATATGGCGGGCAACCCCTCCGCGGCCGAAGGCGGGATCGGTACGGGCGGTTTCTGGGCGCAGCTGTTCCCCGACGCCATGCGGTCGCTGTGGTATTTCCACTCCCGCACCCTGGAGTTCCACTCCGAGCTCACCAATTCGGCCGGAAACCATCACCCGTGGGAATCCAAACCGTGGACATGGCCGATGGGGCTGCGCCCGATGCTGTACTACTACGCCGACGACGGGGTCACCGGCTGCGGGCAGACGGAATGCGTGAAAGCGGTGATGCTGATCGGCACCCCGGCACTGTGGTGGGTCGCGCTGCCGGTGCTGGCGTGGGGGCTGTGGCGCTGGGTGGTGCGCCGCGACTGGCGTTACGCGGCGGTCCTCACCGGGTACGGCGCCGGGTTGCTGCCCTGGTTCCTCACCCTGGACCGCCAGATGTACTACTTCTACGCGGTCACACTGGCACCGTTCCTGGTGATGGCGGTGGCGCTGGTACTCGGCGATGTGCTGGGCACCGCCCGCCGGCCGGTCGCCCGGGCGCCCGGCGGTACGTTCCTGCCCGCCGAACCGAGCGAACGGCACAGTCTGGGGCTGCTCGCGGTATGCCTCTACCTGGCCCTGGTGATCGCGAACTTCATCTGGTTGTGGCCGATCCTCACGGCCCTGCCCATCACCACCGGTAACTGGCAGGACCATCTCTGGCTGCCCAGCTGGAGATAAGGAAAGTCACCCGCTCAACGCGGATTCGACGTAGTGGCGGGCGGCGGTGGCGTCGAGGCCGAGGCGGCGGATGGTCGCGACGTATTCGGTGGCGGCGCGGGCGGCGGCGTCCGCGGTGGGGTCGCCGGAGGACGCGATGAAAGTGCCCAGGCGGCCGTGGGTTTCCAGAACACCGTCCTGTTCCAGTTCGCGGTAGGCCCGGGCGACCGTATTCGGCGCCAGGCGCAGCTGCGCGGCCAGCGCGCGCACCGTCGGGATCTTGGTTCCGGCGGTGAGCTCACCCGCGCGCACCCGGGCGATAACCGCCAGCCGTAGCTGCTCGTACGGTGGGACGCCCGAATCGTGCGAGACTGTGATCTCGAGCATGGCTCGTTCTTACCGCATCCGGCGGTGTTTCATACCTCATCTCGCGCAAGCGGGCAGGACAGACAGCGTGGCCCGCCACGGCCGGAGCCCAGTTCCGAGCCTGGGATGCGCAGCACCTCGATACCGGAATCCTCGAGCCGGGCGTTGGTCATCTCATTGCGTTCGTAGGCCACCACCACGCCGGGGCGCAGGGCGAGTGTGTTGTTGCCGTCGTCCCACTGTTCGCGTTCAGCGGTGACCCCGTCGAGCCCGGTATCGATCACGCGGAGTTTGCCGATACCCATGGCCGCCGCGGCGGCGGGCAGGAACGGGTCGGGTCCGCTCACCACGCAGCCGGCGTCGCCGGATTTGCGGAGCGTGTAGGCGGTGAGGGTTTCGCGCACGCCCGGATACATCACGACGGCGTCGGTATCGACCATGGTGCAGACGGTGTCCAGGTGCATGGTCGCGCGGTTCTGCGCGATCGGGACGACCAGGACGGTCTCGGCGAGACCGTCGTCGAACAGGCTGCGGGCCAGCGCTTCCGCGCCGGCCGGGGACGTCCGCTCGCCGACCCCCACCGCCATCACGCCGGGTGCCAGATGCAGGACATCGCCGCCTTCGATGGGCGCGGTATGGGATTCGTAGGCTCGCCGCACACCGAGGAACCGGGGATGGAAGGCATAGATGAGATCGGTCAGCGAGGTTTCCCGGGCGCGGGCCGGTAGCGCCAGCGCGGTGATGGCGACCTTGGGTCCCACCCAGAACGAGGAGTCGCGGGTGAACAACAGGTTCGGCAGCGGGTCGATGACGAAATCGCCGCCGTGGTGCATCCGGCGGACCAGGGAGGTGTCGTCGGCGGCGAAGGGGAGTTCGTCGAAGGTCATCCCGGCCATCAGGATCCGGGCGAGTTCCGGGGCGGGTACGCCGCGCAGGTGGGCCGCGAGTTCACCGGCGAGGGAATGGCCGAGGCGGCGGGCGTGGACGGCCGCCGAGATGCCCTGAACCCGGGCCGCGCCACTGACTGCCAGGGTTTCGGCGAGCAGATCGGCGACGAGCAGAACCTCGACGCCGTGCGCGCGCAGCACTCCGGCGAACGTGTCGTGTTCCTGCTGGGCGCGCTCCACCCAGGGGATCGCGTCGAAGAGCAGCTGATCGTTGTTGCGCGGGGTGAGCCGGCGCAGTTCATCGCCGGGCCGGTGCAGCAGTACGGCCCGCAGGTTGCCGACTTCGCTGGTCACCCCGTAGGCGGGGGCCGCCGCGTTCGGGGTTTCGGATACGGCATCTGGTCCCATGTCCCGACAGTAATGCGCGGGCGGGCCGCGAGCACGCGGTGGCCGGGTGGGTTCGCGACATATTTGCCCCGATTCCGACCACAACGGCCAGCAACCTGAAGTATGGTTGAGGAAGACGGAGGAGGGCGGATGCCGACAACGGATTGGAAAACCAAGGAGCTGACCCCGGGCCAGCTCTCCGAGCGTAGCGGAGTCGCGGTGTCCGCGTTGCACTTCTACGAACGCGAGGGCCTCATTTCCAGCCGCCGGACCAGCGGAAATCAACGCCGCTACACCCGCGAGACGCTGCGCCGGGTGGCCTTCATCCGGATCTCCCAGCGGGTGGGAATCCCGTTGAGCGAAATCCGCGCCGCCCTGGATCGTTTGCCGGAAGGTCGCACACCCACCCGCCGCGATTGGGAAACGCTGTCCACCGCATGGCGTACCGATCTGGACGAGCGGATAACCCAGCTGGTCCGGTTACGAGACAACCTCACCGGATGTATCGGTTGCGGCTGCCTGTCGCTGGGTAGCTGCAAACTCGTCAACGAGCACGACCGGCTCGGTGACGAGGGCCCGGGCGCCCGGGTACTGGACGTCCACCTGAACTGCCCGGAACCGGGCACATGCGAGCCCGGCGAGCCGGCCACCGCGCTACCGGCGAATCCGGGCTCGCAGAGCGTCAGTGCGCCGCGGGCGAATCCGGACTCGGCGTGTTCGGCGGTGTCCGATTCTGATTCACCGACTGCTTCAGCGTGCTGAACTGCCGGTTGGCCAGCCGCATCAGCACTTCGTACGGGAAGGCGAATTTCCGCTTCCACCAATAGCCGAACCGGATGTCGAAGGAGCTGTACACCAGGAAGCGATTCCGTTCGATCCCCTTCAGGATCGCCGCGGCGACCTTCTCCGGCGGTACCGCGTGGCGAGTGAACAGCGAGGTCACCCGCTGCACCCTGGGGTGTTCCTTATCGACGCCGACCAGGTCGAAGGTCCGCACCAGCGGGGTCGCCACCGCGCCCGGCGTCACCAGGTGCACGGTGATCCCGTGCTCTTCGAGCTCGAACCGCAGTACCTCCGACAGACCGCGCAACCCGTATTTGCTCGCGCTGTAGGCGGCGTGCCACGGCAGCGCGAGCAAGCCGGCCGCGGAGGAGACGTTCACCAACGCGCCGGGCTGTCCCGAGCGCACCATCGGCGGCACGAAGCGTTCGATGACATTGATCGGCCCCATCAGGTTGATATCGACCATGCGCCGCCAGTGCCGGATCTCCAGGCTGTCGACCGTTCCCCAGACCGAGGTCCCGGCCACGTTCATCACCACGTCGAGACTGCCGAACTTCTCGTGCACGGCGGCGGCGAATTCGGCGACCGCCTCGTAGTCGGAGATGTCCAGGGCCCGCGAGAGGAGCACCGTCCCACCGGCCCGTTCGATCTCGCCGGCCGTGGCGGTCAGCCCGTCGGCGTCGATATCGGTGAGCACCAGACAGGCCCCGCGGGCGGCCGCCGCGAGCGCGGTCGCTTTCCCGATTCCACTGGCCGCCCCCGTGACCAGTGTTTTCGCGCCCTGCACCGATTTCCTGCGGTTGACCCGCCCCATGGCCGACTCCCGATCTCCGACTGCGCTGTCGGCAGCAGCGTACCGACCCGGGCGCCGCGGGGCACGGCGGTACGGCAGGCACCGCACGCGCCGGACCGTTCGCACGGTCACAGATCCCACGGATCCAGACCGAACTCGGGCAGTGTGTGGTCCAGGTTGGACAACCGTTTGAGCGTGGCCGCGAGCTGGGCACGGTTCGCCTCGGTGGGCGCCGCGGAGTAGGCGCGGGCCGTCTCCAGATGCTCGGTGGCCACCTGGTGGGCGATGGCGGTACGGGTATCGCGGCCGACGTTGTTCCACTCGTCCGGGGTGATGTTCGCGCGCAGGGCCCGGTCGGAATCCCAGTGCTGCTGGACGCGGGCGATGAACTGGTGGTCGAGCTGCGCCCCCGGAGTGGGGGCGAGGGTATGGCGGGCGAGACTGTCGGCATCGCTGACGGCCTGCGCCGCGAACGCCGCTTCCGCGTCGGTCCCGATGTGGTTGAGCACCGCGTTGCCGGCGGCGACGGCCTTCTGCAACGGCGGGAATCCGTACGGATTGCGCATGCGGGTGTCGTTACGGGTCTGGCGGGCTCGCATGTGGTGGTGGATACGCTCGTGGCTCGCACCGGCGTCGATCAGGACGGCCGGCAGCATTTCGGCGGGCACCCGGT
>NZ_JARWPM010000251.1 GCF_029869215.1 Nocardia carnea | reverse complement strand
GTGCGGGCCCGTCGACCATGAAATGCGTCACACCGGCGGCGGCGTTTACCTGCTCCAACCCGGGCGTGGAACCCCCTTAGGGTGGCCCGGTAACCCACGGCGGTTTCCCCCCCCGCCCCCCCCCGTACCCGGCCGCACCATTCCCACTGCCGGGGTTCGAGCCCGCGCGAGGATGGGTCCGGCGAGTAGGTTGGTTCGCGACCGTTACGGTTCACTCCGCTGATACGGCCTCTCCGCCGGAACAATTGAGCGAAGGAAAGGAGATGGTGCGGTGACCGGGATACCCGTGCAGAGCGAAACACGACGCGGACGCGTGGATCGTGTTCGACGCCGCGGCGCACCGTCTCCGGCGGCCCGGCGATCGGCACGGGCTCGCCGTTTCCCGGATATGAGTGGCGGAAGGTGAACTTCTCCGCGCGTCTGCGACGCATACCGGTGGCGCTGGTGCTGGCGGTGCTCATCATCGCGCCGATCCTCGACTGCACCCTGCACCCGGCGGACGAGCACACCCACCCGGCCGCCGCGCCGGCCGTCGGAACTGCTCACACCGGTCACCTGCACGATATAAGCGGCCACTTCGATCACTGTGACCAGCACATGATCCACTGCGTCGAGAAATCGGTGCTGCCTTCCGGAGGCGTGACCGTTCAGCAGTTGCTGTGGATGGTGCTGCTCGGAGTGATCACGGTCGCCGCGGTCACCCCGGTCGTCGCCGGCGCGCGCGGAATCCGGGGGCCGCCGGGCGGCTTACCCGTGTTGAACGGGCAGGCCATTCTCACGAATTTCTGTATCTCCCGACGCTGATCGGTCAGCGCCAGGCCGGACGAATCCATCGCCGGCCGGTGTTCGCTGCCTGCTCACCGTCTCGACCGCCCGGCGTGGCGGTCCGGATACAGAAAGCGACAATCATGAACGATGTCGTGTTCGGCAAACCTGCCGAACCTGCTGCGACTGTGCTCACCCCGCCTGCTCCGGCACGGGAATCGAGTTCGCTGGTCGGCAATACCCCCGTGCTGTGGGTGGGAGAGCCGCTGGCGCCCGCCGGCCGCGGATTCTGGGCGAAGCTGGAAGGTTTCAACCCCGGCGGGATGAAGGACCGGCCCGCCCTGCACATGATCCAGCGGGCGAAACAACGCGGGGACCTGGCGCCCGGGGCCCGCATCATCGAATCCACCAGTGGCACTCTCGGGCTCGGTCTAGCGCTGGCCGGCGCGGTGTATCACCATCCGGTCACCGTGGTCACCGATCCGGGGCTGGAACCGATAGTGGATCGCCTGCTCGCCTCCTACGGTGCGCGCGTCGAACTGGTGCCCGAACCGCATCCCAGCGGCGGCTGGCAACAAGCCCGCCGCGACCGCGTCGCCGAACTCATGGCGGCCGAACCCGGGGCATGGTCCCCGGACCAGTACAGCAACCCCGACAACATCGCCGGATACGAATCTCTCGGGCTGGAGCTGATCCAGCAGTTGGGCGGGGTCGATGTGCTGGTATGCGCGGTCGGCACCGGCGGCCATTCCGCGGGTGTGTCGCGGGTGCTGCGGCGATTCCATCCAGACCTGGAGCTGATCGGCGTGGATACGATCGCCTCCACGATCTTCGGTCAGCCTGCCGGTCCGCGAATCATGCGTGGGCTCGGTTCCAGTATCTTCCCGCGCAACGTCGACTATTCGGCCTTCCGCGAAGTGCACTGGGTGGCACCGGCCGAAGCCGTGTGGGCCTGCCGGGCGCTGGCCGGCACGCACTACGCGACCGGTGGCTGGAGCGTGGGTGCCGTGGCGTTGGTGGCGGGATGGGCCGCGCGTACCCGCCCGGCCGGTACCCGGATCGCGGCGGTGTTCCCGGACGGGCCGCAACGCTACTTCGACACCATCTACAACGACGACTACTGCCGTGAGCGCGGTCTGCTCGATACCGATCCGCCGATCGAACCGGACGTCATCGCTCATCCGGGGCAGCGGGTGGTGCGTTCGTGGACCCGCTGCACCACCGTCGTCGACCCGCACACGAGCGGCCGGGCAGCAGGAGCCGCATCGTGACCGTACTGAGGAGTTTCCGCAGCTTCGACCTCGCCGCGCGACTGCTGATGATCAACCAATTCGGCATCAACCTCGGCTTCTACATGCTGATGCCGTATCTGGCCGGTTACCTCGCCGGACCGCTGGGCCTGGCGGCCTGGGCGGTCGGCCTCGTACTCGGGATACGGAATTTCTCGCAGCAGGGCATGTTCCTCGTCGGCGGCACCCTGGCCGACCGGCTCGGCTACAAACCCTTGATCGTCGCGGGCTGTCTGCTGCGTACCGGCGGATTCGCTCTCCTGGTGTTCGCCACCTCGCTGCCCGCGCTGCTCATCGCCTCCGCCGCAACAGGTTTCGCCGGCGCACTGTTCAACCCGGCCGTGCGCGCCTACCTGGCGGCCGATACCGGTGACCGCCGGGTGGAAGCGTTCGCGGTGTTCAACATCTTCTATCAGGCCGGGATCCTGGCGGGGCCGCTGGTGGGCCTGGTGTTGATGTTCCTCGATTTCCGGGTGACCGCAGCCGCCGCGGCCGTCGTCTTCGCGGTGCTGACGGTCGCCCAGCTGGCCGCCCTTCCCGCCCGGCGCGAGCAGCAGCCCGCCGAGCGGGCATCGGTACTGCAGGACTGGCGCGCGGTGGCGGCGAACCGCCGCTTCCTGTTGTTCTCGCTGACGATGATCGGCTCGTATGTGCTGTCGTTCCAGGTGTATCTGGCCCTGCCGCTCCAGGCCGAGTACCTGGCCGGCCCGCGATCACAGGTGCTGGTCTCGGGGCTGTTCGTGGTCTCCGGCGTCGTTGCGGTGGCCGGGCAGTTACGGATCACCGGGTGGTTCGCGGCGCGCTGGGGAACCGGGCGCAGCCTCGCGGTGGGTATGGCGATCCTGGCCGCGGCGTTCCTGCCGTTGCTCGCGGTGCCCGGCCCCGGGCGGTTCGGTACCGTCGCGGCGATCGTCGCGTTGCTCCTGTCCACGGCGGTGCTCGCGGTGGGAACGGCCGCGGTGTTCCCGTTCGAAATGGACACCGTCGTCACCCTGGCGGACGGAAAACTGGTGGCCACCCACTACGGCTTCTACAACACGATCGTGGGTATCGGCATCCTGGCCGGCAACCTCGCCACCGGTGCGGTCCTCGGGGCCGCGCGGGCCGCTGATGCGGAATGGGCGGTATGGGCCGGGCTCGGTCTCATCGGAGCGGTCGCCGCCGCGGCGTTGTATCGGCTCGACCGTTCGCAACCGGCGGAGACGGGTGACAGCCGGAAGCCCCGTGGGGACGACCGGCGGGAAGCCGAAACAGCAGGTTCGACCCGGCGCTGAGCAGGTTTGCCCCCGTGCTGCGGCGGGCGTTGTGTGGCCGGCCTGTGCCCGACGAGGACGTCCGCCGGGTGCGGGGAGCTGCTTCCCGGCGGAAGAGCCCCGGGGGCGGCCCGGTGGTGGGCGCCCCCCGGCCGCGGTAGGGGTGGGGGGGGGGGGGTAGGGGGGGGGGGGGGGGTAACCGGCGGGGGGGGGGGGGCCCGGATAAGGCCCCCCCGGGGGGAACCCCCGGGCCGGGGGGGG
>NZ_JARWPM010000250.1 GCF_029869215.1 Nocardia carnea | reverse complement strand
GGGGGGTGGGGGGGGGGGCGGGGGTGGGGGGTGCGGCGGTTGTGGGGGGGCGGCGCGGGGGGGGGGGGGGCCCCCCCTGTGTTCCCCCCCCACACCCCGCCGGCCGCGGCCGCCCCCCCCCCGGGCCCCCCCCGCCGCGGTCAGGAGCCGGGCGACCCGCCGTCGTCGGCGCGCGCCGGCCAAATCGTGGCCGGCGCGGGTACCGGTCGCTTCCGCCCGAGTACCGGGTGCCGACGGTGGCTCGCCCTCGGCATGATCGGTCCGCAGTCCGGTATGCACGTCCGACCGTGCGCCCGGCCGGGAATCGAGCGCGGCGAGGATCCGTGCCTCCACCCGCGCGGGCGGCGGTTGCGCGTCGAGAACCGATAAGGCGCCCATCGCCTCGCGCGCCCCGCGTACGAGGTCGTCGAACGTGCGACCGGTGACGTGATCGGCGGCGCGTAACCGGTGTTCGATATCCACGCGTTCGGCGGCCGAGACCGCATCGAGCGCGTACGGGATCGCCAGATCCACTAGGTCGCCGTCGCTGCTCGGCGAATCGGGCGGAGATGTATCAGGCATCGGAGACAACCCCTGTGAGGCAGTTCTGGAGCCGTTTCAGACCGTCGCGGATGCGGCTCTTGATGGTGGGCAGTGGCGATTCGAGCTGGTCGGCGACCTCGCGGTAAGTGCGCCCGCTGTAGTAGGCGAGCGCGACCGCCTCCCGCTGTGTGGCGGTGAGCAGCTCGAGACAATCGCGGACGGCCTGCTCGTCGAGCTGCTGGTACACCGTTTCGGACACGATGTCGTGGTCGCGTCCCAGATGGATGTGGCCGTAGACGATATCGCGGGCGGCGGCCGATTCCTCGGCGCGCACCCGGTCGACGGCGCGCCGATGGGCGATCATCATCAACCAGCCGATCGCGCTCGACCGTTGCGGGTCGTACCGCGCGGCCGCCGACCAGACCTGCAGGTACACCTCTTGGGTGGCTTCCTCGGCCGCTGCCGGGCTGCGCAGGATCCGCTTCGCCAACCCGAACACCCGCGGACTTGTCTCCCGATAGAACAGGGTGAACGATTCCCGATCACCGTTTCCGGCCGCTTCCAGCAGGCCGGCGAGCCGGCGCTGGGTCGCGCGGTCGTCGTGACCGTCCCGCCGGACCGGGCAAGCCGCCCCGTCTCCGGTACCGGAGGATTTCGCATCGGCATCCCGGAGCCGGATCGGGCCGGAGCCGGATTCCGGCCGGTTCGTCATGATCGTGCCCTCGACTGCATGGCAAGGTGTTCGCCGCCCGCGGCGCCCGGGATGGACGCCGAGCCAGGGTTATAGCGCAGATCACATCGAAGGATGCGCTGTCTCATCGGCACAGTCTCTGCCACCCGGCCGCGGCGCGCGGACGAATCGGTTACGCGGGCGGCAGGAGAACCTCATCGATCATGTAGACCGTGGCGTTCGCGGTCTGCACACCGCCGCAGATCACCGACGCGTTCCCGGCCTCGATCGTCTCGCCGTCGCGGGTCACGGTGACCGTGGCACCCTGAACGGTCGGGTGGTCCCCGGCGATATCGCCGGGTTCGATTCGTCCGGGTACGACGTGATAGGTGAGGATGCCGGTGAGCGCGGCGGAATCCGTTTTCAAGGTTTCCAGAGTGGCCGGATCGATCTTCGCGAAGGCCGAGTCGACGGGTGCGAATACGGTGAATTCGCCGCCGTTGAGCGTATCGACGAGGTTCACCTGCGGATTCAGTCCGCCCGATACGGCTTGTGTGAGGGTTGTCAGCATCGGATTGTTCGAGGCCGCCACCGCGACCGGATCCTGCGCCATTCCGCCGACCGATCCTGCGCCCGCGGGTACCTGCGCCGCGTAGTCGGCACATCCGGGACCGACCAACCCGGCCGTGGGGTCGCCCGCGGCCGCGATGGCCGGCGAGCTGGGACCGCTGCTCGGCGAAGCCGCCGTACCCTCGCTTCCGCTGTCCTCGGAACACGCTGTCGCCCCCAGAACGGCGATCGACGAGACGACGGCGGCCAGAAGCACAACGCGCTGCATGCTTTTCATGAGTTCCCATCACTTTCGGCCAGGACGACCACCGTGCCGGTCGTACCGCGAACATTGCTGGACGGAGTTCGGGTGGCGTGGCCGGGCGGATGGGAACACCCGCGAAAAAATGCAGGCCGCGGGAGCCGGTGGGGGCTACCGCGGCCTGCGAATCGGCGGGACGGGGTCAGGCGGTGGCCGCCAGGGACCGTCCGTCGGCGGCCGGTTCCCGGATCGGCTCGATGGCGTAGGCCAGGATCTCGGCCACATCCGCCACCGGGCGGACATCCAGTTCGGCCAGCACATCGGCCGGGACGTCGTCCAGATCCGGCTCGTTACGGGCCGGGATGAACACCGTCTTCAGGCCCGCCCGCTGCGCGGCGAGCAGTTTCTGCTTCACCCCGCCGATCGGCAGCACCCGGCCGTTCAGCGTGACCTCGCCGGTCATACCCACATCGGAGCGCACCGGACGCCCGAGCGCCAGGGACACCAGGGCGGTCACCATGGTGACACCGGCCGACGGACCGTCCTTCGGCACCGCGCCCGCGGGAACGTGCAGATGCAGGTTCCGGTCCAGGACACCGGGTTCGATACCGATCTCACCCAGATGCGACCGCACGTAGGTCAGCGCGATCTGAGCGGATTCCTTCATGACATCGCCCAGTTGCCCGGTGAGGGTGAGGTTGCGTTCGCCCTCGGCGGTGTTTGCCTCGATGTAGAGGACGTCACCACCGAGCCCGGTGACCGCGAGCCCCGTCGCCACACCCGGCACCGCCGTACGTTCCGCCGAATCCGGAGTGAACCGGGGGCGGCCCAGGTAGTCCTTCAGGTCGCTGATATCGATGCGCAGGGTCGTATCGGACACCGTAGTCTCCGACAGCCGGGTCGCCGCCTTGCGCAGGACCTTGGCGATGAGGCGTTCCATCTGCCGGACACCGGCTTCCCGGGTGTAATCCGCCGCGATCTCGCGCAGCGCCGCATCGGTGACCTGGACTTCCTCGGCGGTCAGCGCATTACGTTCCAGCTGGCGGGGCAGCAGGAAATCGCGGGCGATGGCCACCTTGTCGTCCTCGGTGTAGCCGTCCACGGTGATCACTTCCATCCGGTCCAGCAGCGGGCCGGGGATGGTTTCCATGACGTTCGCGGTGGCCAGGAACAGGACATCGGAGAGGTCGAGGTCCATATCGAGGTAGTGGTCCCGGAAGGTGTGGTTCTGGGCGGGGTCGAGCACCTCGAGCAGGGCCGACGCCGGGTCGCCGCGGAAATCGGCACCCAGTTTGTCCACCTCGTCGAGCAAGACGACCGGGTTCATCGAACCCGCCTCCTTGATCGCCCGCACGATCCGGCCGGGCAGCGCCCCCACGTAGGTGCGCCGGTGACCGCGGATCTCGGCCTCGTCCCGCACGCCGCCGAGCGCCACGCGCACGAATTTACGACCCAGCGCCCGCGCGACCGATTCCCCGAGCGAGGTCTTACCCACACCGGGCGGTCCGGCCAGCACCAGCACCGCACCCGACCCACGCCCGCCGACGACCTCGAGTCCGCGCCGGGCCCGCCGCGCCCGGACCGCGAGGTATTCGACCATCCGGTCCTTCACCTCGTCCAGGCCGTGATGGTCGGCGTCGAGTACGGCGCGCGCGGCCGCGATATCGGTGGAATCCGTGGTTTTCACCGTCCACGGCAGTTCGAGCACGGTATCGAGCCAGGTGCGGATCCAGCCGGATTCCGGGCTCTGATCACTGGACCGTTCCAGCCGGCCCACCTCGCGCAGGGCCGCCTCCCGGACGGATTCGGGCAGATCGGCCTGTTCGACCCGGGTGCGGTAGTCGTCGGCACCGTCGGGTTCGTCCTCGCCCAGTTCCTTGCGGATGGCGTTGAGCTGCTGGCGCAGCAGGAATTCGCGCTGGCTCTTCTCCATGTTCTCGCGGACCTCGTCACCGATCTTCTCGGTGACCTCGGCCTCCGCGATATGCGCCCGGGTCCATTCGACGAGCCGGTTCAACCGGGCCGTCACATCCGGGGTTTCGAGTAGTTCCCGCTTCTGTTCAGCGGTGAGATAGGCGGCATAGCCGGCGGTATCGGCGATGGCCGAGGGATCGGTGAGCTGGTTGAACGCGTCGATCATCTGCCACGCCTCACGGCGCTGGAGGACCGACACCACCAGTTTCTTGTACTCGTCGGCCAGCTCGCGGGTGCGGCCGTCGGCGGCCGGTGTCTCGACCGGTTCGGCCTCGACCCACAGCGCGGCCCCGGGCCCGGTGACCCCGTGGCCGATCTTCGCGCGCCGTTCCGCCTTCAGTACCGCGGCGGGTGTCCCACCGCGCATCCGGCCGATCTGTTCGATGGTGGCGATCACACCGTAGGCGGCGTAACCCTCGGCCAGGCGGGGGGCGAGCAGGACGGTTCCGGTCTTCGCGGCCTGCGCGGCATCGATCGCGGCCTGCGCGGCTTCGTCCAGTTCGATCGGGACGACCATGCCCGGCAGCACGATGGGATCGGTCAGGAACAGCACCGGAAGATTCAGTGGCGTAGTCACGAACACAACCTCCAATAGTTGAGCTATCCCGACTCAACTTCATGGCGTGGCTCGTTGTTCCGCCCGCTGCCCGTGTTCGCCGAGGGCGAAGATGTAGATTCTCGTTCGCGGTGTCGTTCTCTCAGGTTTATGTCGGTAACTTGTCGCCCCTTCTCATCTGTTGTCGCAGGTAATACCCTATGGGGCTTCGCAATTTCTCACTGGAAGAGATCGCCGGTCGTGGCGTCGATGGCGCGCTTGCGGCGGAAGTAGTCATTGATGATCGCCCGATAGCGATTGGCGTCGGGACGTGCCCAATTGCGCATCAGCTCGCATCCGAACGCCAGCGACGTGATCGGCTGTGCTCCGGCTTGAACCATCCGTTCGATCGCTGTCTCGTGCGTCACCGTGGATACGCCCCCGACAGCGTCGATGACAGGATAGATTTCATAGCCTTCGCGCAGCATGTCCAAAGTGGGGAAGGCCAGGCAGACCTCGGTCCACAGACCGGCCATCACGATCTTCCGCCGGCCTGTGTCCTGGATCGCCGTCCGGAACTCGTCGTCTTCCCAGGAGTTCACTCCGGTCCGGTCGATATCAGGCACGCCGGGCAGTTCATCGCGTAGCTCCGAAACCGTGGGCTGATTGACTCCCATACCCACCGCGACCGTAGTAAGAACAGTGGGCACCCGGTAGGAATGGGCCAGCTTGGCCAGGGTGATCGCGCCGAGATCGATCTCAGCGCGGGTGGTCGACCCCACCGTGGCGTATTGCCCCGGCTGGAAGTCGATGAACACAACCACGCAATTGTCCGGCGTCAGAAGATGGTCGGTTTCCGGGTCGCGTATGGGTTCGGGTGTGGTCTTCGCCGTACCGGTCATCGGCAGTTCCTCGCAATCTGAGTCTTCATCGCGATCTGGGGTTGCGGTCAACAGCTCGCCATCGCCCCGGTACCGGGGCCGTGAGGTGGGCTTACGGGTGACATCGACGAAATCCGGTTCATGGCCGGGCGTGGCCCGTCACGCACCGGCTCGTCCACCGGCCGTGGTCGTCGATGCGGCAACCACGGCCCGGTGGCTCGGTGTCCGGTTCAGCGCGGATTCACTCGGCGATGAAGGTGAGGATGTCGGCGATGAGAGCCTTCTGGTAGTCGCCGTAGATGCCGTGCGGTGCACCGGGGTAGACCTTCAACGTCGCGTTCCGCGCCAGCTTAACCGCCTTCTCGGCGGTGGCGGCGATCGGCACGATCTGGTCGTCGTCACCGTGCGCGATCAGCATCGGCACTTCGATCGCGGCGAGGTCCTCGGTCTGATCGGTCTCGGAGAACGCCTTGACACAGTCGTAGGCCGCGGAAAGGTTCACCAGCATCCCCTGGCGCCAGAAATCGTCCTTCGCGCCCTGCGACACCTGCGCGCCTTCGCGGTTTGCCCCGAAGAAGGACTCGGTCAGGTCCCGGTAGAACTGTGAGCGGTCATTGAGTACGCCGGCGCGGATCCCGTCGAAAACCTCGATCGGGACGCCCTCCGGGTTGTCCGGAGTCCGGCGCATGAGCGGGGGCACGGCGCCGGCGGTGATGACCTTGGCGACCCGCCCATTGCCGTACCGGGCGGCGTAGCGCACGACCTCGCCGCCGCCGGTCGAATGACCGATCAGCACCAGATCGCGTAGGTCCAAGGCTTCGACGAGCTCGGCGAGGTCCTTCGCGTAGGTGTCCATGTCGTTGCCGGTAGCGGTCTTGGCCGAGCGGCCGTGGCCGCGGCGGTCGTGAGCGATGGCCCGATACCCGGCATCGGACAGAAGCTTCAGTTCGACCTGCCACGCGTCCGAGGACAGCGGCCAACCGTGGCTGAGCAGCACCGGGCGGCCGGTACCCTGCTCGGTGTAGTAGATCTCGGTTCCGTCGGTCGTGGTGATGTAGGGCACGGTGTCCTCCTGGCGGGCTTGTGGGTTGCCGGGTTCGAGTTTGGTCCGCGCCGAGGGGTGATGTCGTCGCCGCTGGCACCCATCCGGGCTGGGAGCTGGCGGGGGGTTGCGGGTACCGGCTACCCGGTAGCGGACCACTTGCCGATAACCGGGATGCGTGCGCTGACCGTCGTCCCGGCCCCGGCCGGGCTCACCACCGTGAGCTCGCCCTCAACGGCCTCGACCCGGTCGCGTAAGCCGACCAGACCGGATCCGTTCTCCGGGCACGCGCCTCCGACACCGTCGTCGGTCACCGACAACAGCAGCCAGTCGCAGTCGAGGTGCGCCGAGATGATCACTTCACCGGCCTGGGCGTACTTGGCGGTGTTTGTCAGCGCCTCGGCGACGACGTAATAGGCGGTGACTTCGACCGGCTCGGGCAGCCGGCCGACCACCGAGGCGTTCAGTACTGCCGGCACCGAGGAGCGGCGGGCGAGCGTCTTGAGCGCGGGCGCGAGCCCGCCGCGGGACAGGATCGCGGGGTGAATGCCGCGGGAAAGCTCCTGCAGGTCGGTATGGATGTGGGAGAGCGAGTCGACGATGGCGTCCAGCCGACGGCGCAGCGCGGGTTGGTCCGAGGGGACAGCGGCTTGGGCAGCGCGCAGGTCGAGACCGAGTGCCACCAACCGTTGCTGGGCGCCGTCGTGCAGATCGCGCTCGATGGCGCGCCGGGCCTGGTCAGCGGCGGCGATGACCCGTTTACGGGAGCGCGTGAGGGCAGTCCTGGACTCGCTGTTGTAGATGGCGGTCGCCACCAGGTCGGCGAAGTCGACGAGCCGCAGCCGCAGACCCGACGCGGTGGGGCGTTGAGTGGAGCCGACGATGATCGCCCCCCAGGTTCGGCCCTCGACGATGATCGGTGCGCCGATGCCGCAGCGTATTTTCCGCTCGTGCAGGCGATCGGCGATAGGGCCGCTTGCGGTGGCGTAGTCGAGGACGGCCATCTCCCCGGTTTCGGCGATCTGCGTGGCCACGTTGGTCCCGCCGAGCGGCAACCGTTCTCCGGCGACGAGGCCGCCTCCTGCTATCGCTTCCTCGTGCGCCGCGAGCACTTCGCAGAAGCCGTCCGGGTCGAACCGCACCAGCGAGATGTGCTCGGCGCCGAGTTCGTCCGCCAATTCGGCAGCGACTGCGGGATACACGTCACCCGGGTCCGCTCGCGCGGCCACCAGGGTGGCAACACGACGCAGCGCGGCCTGCTGGCGCGCCAGCGCCACGGTCCGCCCATAGAGCTCTTCGCGATCGCGGGCCGCCGCCAGCAATGCCTCGAGACCTGGGACCATACGCTCGACTCGGCGGCGCTGGGCGGTGCCGAGATCGGCGGGGATCGCCAGGGACCCGACGGGGCTGTGGTCGTCGAACAGGGGGATCCGCCGCTGCCCTGGCCCGGGGGGCGCGTCGGCCTCGCCAAGCGTCGCCCCCGGGGGCGGTAACTCCAGCACGTCCGAGAGCCGCGCGCCGGCCGCGGCGAGCGCCGCGGGTCGGTCGGCGGCGCGCAGTACGGTGCGTGCCAGCGCGGCCGAGAGATCGGCTTCGAGACGGCGCTGCGCGGAGTCGAGCATCCGCAGGCGCGACTGCCCGACGAGCAGGTTGGTGAGCAGCGCGAGCACGAGGAACACGACAACGGCGGGCACGAAACTGTTGTCGCTGCCCTCCTGGACGTGGAACCAGGTGTAGGCGCCCGTGCTGGCCACCGACGTCGCCACCGCGAGGCGGAAGTCCCAGCCCGCGGACACCACCAGTACCCCGAACAGGAAAATGGCGCCGAACGCATTCTCCGGAGAGACCTGCTTGAGCACATGAACGATCCCGACCTCGGCCGCGATCAGCACGGCCGCGGTTGCCACTCCCCAACGCCATGGCGGGGACATGGGCCGCAGCACCACGGCGGCGACGCGATCCCACCGCGATCCGCGGTCGATATTCCGGCTAGCGTGCATGCCCCGGGCCGGGTTCTCTGACACGCTCGACAGTGTGAATGACCCCTACCCCGTGCGCTGCCTCATAGTGGACGACAACCCCACCTTCTGCGCCAGTGCGCGCAGCATGCTCCAGGCCGGGGGGATCACGGTGGTCGGTACAGCGTCCTCCCTCGAGGATGCGGTACAGATAGTGGGCACGATGCACCCGAACCTTGTGCTGGTGGATATCGACCTCGGCGAAAGAAGCGGGTTCGACGTCGTCGAGGCCCTGCATGCCCGGTCGGGCGATTCGCAGCCTGCGATCGTGCTCATGTCCACCCATGATGAGGACGAGTTCGCCGACATGATCGAGGCGAGTTCGACCTTGGGGTTCGTGCCGAAATTCGCGTTGTCGGCAGACCGGATACGGCAGCTCCTGGCCCGGAGCGCGCGATGAGTTCGATCCCTGCTTCATGTGGCCGCGTCGAGGAACATGATCACCGCGCGTACCCGGCGGTGGTCGTCGGCGGTATCGGTGAGATCGAGTTTGGTGAGGATGCTGCGCACATGCTTTTCGACCGTGCCCTCGGTGATCCACAGCCGCCGCCCGATCCCCGCGTTCGACAGACCCTCCGCCATGAGCGCCAGCACCTCGCGCTCCCGGCTGCTGAGTGCCTCCAAAGGGTTGTCGCCGCCCCCCCGCCCGCCCACAAACAGGACCACGGCCCGCGCGAAAAAAAAACCCCCCCAAGCCAAAACGCGGGGGGAGTGGGAGACAAAAACCACCCGC
>NZ_JARWPM010000249.1 GCF_029869215.1 Nocardia carnea | reverse complement strand
CCGCTGCACAACCTCAACAGCGAAAACCCGGGCTGGTTCGCGGTGCACGCGGGCCCCCTGCACACCGTTATTTATACCCCGCCGCCGCCCCTCGCCCTGCGCGTCGGCGGCCATCACTCGGTGACGGTGGGCGGGGCGGTGAGGAACGGCCGGACCTCGAGCCACTCGTGGATCGGCTTCCCGCCCGCGCCCGGCGCCGCGGACAGTTCGCCGGCCAGCTCGACCGCGCGTTCGTAGGAATCCACGTCGATGATCATCCAGCCGGCGATCAGGTCTTTGGTCTCCGCGAACGGGCCATCGGTGACGGGCGGTTTACCCTCCCCGTCGTAGCGGACCCACGCGCCCTCCGGGGCGAGCGCCTGCCCGTCGACGAATTCCCCGGTGCCTTCGAGCTTGGCCGCGAAATCGTGCATGTACTGCATATGCGCCTCGATCTCGGCGGGCGTCCACCGGTCCATCGGCACATCGTTGATCGCCGCCGGAGCGCCGCGATAATGCTTGAGGAGCAGATACTTGGCCATGGGTTTCTCCCTTCGGATGTCCGACCCTGGTCGGTCGATCACACCTGGGACGGAGCCGGCTCGGCGTTCTCGACATCGCCGGCGAAATTTTCTCGGAATTTTTTTTCCGGGTCCGTGCCGGGCCCGGGTCAGTGCAGCGATTCGGCGTTCTGCGAGGTGAGCTCCGGTGCGGGCTGGGCCCCGTTCGCACCGGCGAAGGTCTCACTCTGCATATCCGTGATCCTGCCGCACCCGGCTCGATGCCGACGACCTGTTCGCGATTTCGCCGCGCCGGCGCATCGGTTCAGGCCGGAAGGCGCCCGGCGGCCGCCAGGGTCGCAATCGCGGCTGTCGATGGGCACCTCTTACCGGGTTGGGTAACGAATTCGTATCGGCGGCCGAATTACCCGGTAGCGCACACAGTTACGGATGTGCGTGGACTCGGGCGGTGACCAGGTAAGCGGTCGCTGCCCGACGACAGGTTCGACGATCGAGAGACAGAATATGCCCGGCTTCCTGAAGTACCTCCTGTGGCTCAACATGCTGGGCATGCTCGCCGGTATCTATACGTCCGGGTGACCCCTCGCCCCGCGCCGCCGATCGGTTAGATTGGCGGTTCTGGTGGTGCCGCCGTGCGCCCGGACCGTCGAGGATAGGGATCGTATGACCAAGACCGCGCTGGTGACAGGGGCGTCGTCGGGGATCGGGCGGGCGACCGCCGCGCTG
The DNA here is from genome assembly GCF_029869215.1 of Nocardia carnea. Taxonomy (GTDB): domain Bacteria; phylum Actinomycetota; class Actinomycetes; order Mycobacteriales; family Mycobacteriaceae; genus Nocardia; species Nocardia carnea_B. The sequence continues at coordinate 16,570 of NZ_JARWPM010000249.1, read as the reverse complement.
CTGGCCGAGCAGGGTTTCCGGGTGATCGGCACCAGCCGGAACCCGGATTCGATCCCGGCGCCGGCGCGGATCGCGGGGGTCGAGTACCGCGCGCTGGACCTCACCGATCCGGCGGGTATCGACCGGTTCGGCGAAGACCTCGGGCCGGTGGATGTGCTGGTGAACAATGCGGGGGAGAGCCAGTCGGGGCCGCTCGAGGAACTGCCGCACGATGCCCTCGCCCGCCTCTTCCAGCTGAACGTCTTCGGCGCGGTCCGGCTGACGCAGCTGGTGCTGCCGGGTATGCGCGAGCGCGGATACGGGCGGATCGTCATGGTCGGCTCGATGCTGGCCAGTTTTCCGCTGGCCTACCGGTCCTCCTATGTGGCGACGAAGGCGGCGATCAAAGGATTCGCCGATGCGGCACGGCTGGAGACGGCGCCGTTCGGCGTCTGGATCAGCACGGTCGAACCCGGTTCGATCGCGACCGGAATCGGCGAGCGGCGCACGAAATACATCGCCGCGGATTCGGTGTACGCGGCGGATTTCCGGACGATGATCACCCACCTGGACCGCAACGAACGGGCGGGCACCAGCCCGGAAGAGGTGGCGCGAACCATCCTGCGGGCGATTTCCGCGGCGAAACCGAAGCCGCTGTACGCCAAGGGCAGCCGGGCGCCGATCGTCTTCCTGCTGCGGCGGCTGCTGCCGGCGGCGGTGATCGAGAAGGTCGTCGCGCGGATGCACGGATTGAAGCGCTGACGGGGCGGCCGGGTATGCGTTTGTCCGTGGGCTGTGCCATGTGGACGCATACCGCGTGGCCGGCGACGGGCGACAAACTGCGCAGCTATGCGAGCTGGTGTGATGCGGTGGAGGGCAACACCACCTTCTACGCGGTCCCGGCGCGGCGCACGGTGGAAACCTGGGCGCGGCAGACCGGACCGGATTTCCGGTTCGTGATCAAACTTCCCAGAACGATCACCCACGAACGCCGGCTGCAGGGCGCCGACGCCGAGCTGAACGATTTCCTGTACACCATGGAACCGCTCGAAACCCGGCTGCACGCCCTGTGGATCCAGTTGCCGGGGACGTTCGGGCCCGGTGAACTGGGGTCACTGGCCGGACTGCTGCGAAAGGTTCCGGCGGGGTTGCGGGTCGCGGTGGAGGTGCGGCATCCGGCGTTCTTCACCGGCGACGATGCGGCGGACCAGCTCGAGCGGGTACTGGGCCGGGCGGCGGCGGAATGGGTTCCGTTCGACACCACCGTCCTGTTCGCGGCGCGTCCCGCGAGTCCGGCGGAGTACGAGGCGCAGTCGAAGAAACCACGGCTGCCGCGGCGGATGCGGGCCCTCACCGAGACCCCGATCGTGCGGTATCACGGACGCGACGATGCCGAGCCGACGGTGGCGGGCTGGCGGCCCTGGGTCGAGCAGACGGTCGAATGGTTACGGGAGGGTCGTTCGCCGACGGTCTTCCTGCACACCCCGGACAACGGGTCTTCCCGGGAGCTGGCCCGGCGGTTCCACGACGAGGTCCGAGCCCGTGTCCCGGAACTCCGCCCGCTGCCCGACCCGGCCGAAACCGAACCGATGACCCTGTTCTGACGGCGTCGGCAGCGCTGCCCGTCGGCCCGGTTCAGTTCACCGCCAGCAGTGCGACGGCGGCCAGCGCTTCGACCCAGAAATAAAACCAGATGGGATAGAACGCGGCCGGGGTGTCCAGCATTCGCGACACCACCCGGCCCGCCGCCATCCCGGCCAGTGCGACCGCGACCGCGAGCACAATGCCCCGCCCCAGTTCGCCGGCCGTCGCCGCCGCCCAGAACAGCGCCCCGGCGACCGCGAGACCGAATCCGCCGTAAACCGCCCGCACCTCGGAGCGCCCCGATGCGGTGCCCACGGTGATACCGAACGGCCGCACGAGCCTCCCGGGCGCGGCGAGGGCGTAGAGCCCCATCCCGGTGAAGAAGAGTCCTGCCGCTACCAGAACAACCTGTCGCACTACGCCTCCTCATCGGATCCCGTCACTCGATCATCGAGCATCGTCCGGGGTGGCGCTTCCGGAAACGTGCGGTGCCGACGGCTGTCAAGTGAACAATTGTTCTAGACCAGATCGTGGTTATATAGCAGCGTATTGCTTTGTAAGTGAGCGAATATTCGCATGCCGTGGTAGAAATCGGCTGTAGCGAAGGGAATACCATGCAACCGACCGACAAGCAGCGCGCCGCGCTGGAAATGATCTGCGATACGTTCCTGCCCGGGGACGGGCTGACGCTGCCCTCGGCGTCCGAACTGGGCGCTGTGGACACCGTGCTGGAACTCCTGGCGCGTAACCCGCGGGAAGCCGAGACCAAACAGCTGGCGATGCTGCTGGACCTGTGGGACGGTCCGGTGACGGGGCTGCTCACCGGATGGGGTCCGCGGCGGTATTCGAAACTGTCGCAGCCGGATCGGGAGAAGGCGCTGCTGCGGCTCGGGGCGTCCCGGATCGGTGCCGTGCGCGCGGTGTTCCAGGCCCTGAAGCAGGCGTCGTTGCTGGCGTACAACGTCACCCCGGGGCCCACCGGATTCAATCCGCTCTGGAAAGAACTCGGCTACGACGGGATTCCCGGGTCGCTGGCGACGGCGCCGCAGCCCGCCCTCACCCCCCAGCGGATCACCGAACCGACCAGCCTCACCTGTGACGTCGTGATCGTCGGATCGGGTGCCGGGGGCGGGACCGCCGCCGGCGTGCTCGCCGAGGCCGGTCTGGATGTGGTGGTCCTCGAACGCGGTGGCTACTACGACGACCGCGATTTCGGCGCCGGTGAACTCGCCGGATTGAAACAGCTGTACGCCCCCGGTCCGCTGGCCTCCGCCGAGGGCCAGCTCGCGCTGGTGGCGGGATCCTGCCTCGGCGGCGGGACGGTTGTGAACTGGAGTACGTCGCTGCCCACCCCCGACCGGGTCCGCGAGGAATGGGCCGGCGTCGGCGCCGCGCAGTTCGCCGACGCCGAGTTCACCGAATCGCTGGACGCGGTGCTGCGCCGGCTCGGGGTGAACGAGCGCCGGTCCACCCCGACGGCCCGCGACAACATCCTGGAGCGCGGCGCCCGTGCCCTCGGCTGGCCCGTCGACCCGCTGCCCCGCAATGTCACCGATGCCTGCGATGCCGGGGTCGAATGCGGCCGCTGCGGTAGTGGCTGCCGGGTCGGAGCCAAACAATCCGTGACCAAGACCTGGCTGGCCGATGCCGCCGCCCGCGGCGCACGGTTGATCGTGGACGCGAATGTGCGGCGGATCTCGGTGCGCGACAATCGCGCCGAGGCGGTCACCGTGCGCACTTCCGCGGGCGTCGAATTCGAGGTGCGGGCGCGCGCCGTCGTAGTGGCGGCGGGCGCGATCCAGACCCCCGCACTGCTGCGCCGGTCGGGCCTGGGCAACAAGAACATCGGCCGCTACCTGCGGCTGCATCCGGCGGCGGCGGTTTTCGGCCTGTTCGACGAAGAGGTGCGGCCCTGGGAGGGCGGTCTGCAGACCCGGATCTGCCGGCAGCACGCCGATCTCGACGGAAACGGCTACGGCGTGATCTACGAGACGGGCCCGCTGGCGCCCGGCTCCTCGACCGGTTTCATGAGCTGGCAGGGCGCCGAGGACCATCGCCGCGTCATGCAGAATTTCGCCCGCACCAACGCCGTGGGCATCATCACCCGCGACCGCGACTCCGGTGCGGTGAAGGTGGACAAGGCCGGGGAACCGACCGTCGACTACCGGATCTCCGACTACGACGCCGCGCATCTGCACACCGGAATCGAAGGCGCGGCCCGGATTCTCGAGGCGGCCGGGGCCACCCGGATCTTCTCCGGACATCAGGCGGGTGTCTCCTACGAACCGGGTGTCCGCGGTTCGCTCGACGAGTTCGCGGCCGCGGCCAAGGCCGCGGGTTACGGTCCGGGGCGGTGCACGATGGGTGCCCTGCACATCATGGGGTCGGCCCGGATGGGCGGTTCGGCGGAGAACTCCGCGACCGATCCCGACGGCGCGACCTGGGATGTGAAGAATATCGTCGTCGCCGACGCGTCCTGCTTCCCGACCTCCTCGGGTGTGAACCCGATGGTGTCGATCGAGGCGATCGCCCATATGAACGCGAAGCGGCTCGCCGCGCGGCTGGGCTGACCGCCGGCGCGGGAGGTCCGGCCCGATGGTCAGACCTCCCGCAGGCTGCGCGCGATGCTGTGCAGCAGATGGATATCCCTGGCCGGATCAATCGTGGTCTCGAACGGCGGCCGCACCTCCAGCCGGCCGTCGTCGATGAGATCCCCGACCAGTACCTTCGCCAGCGCCAGCGGGAGCCGCAGCTGCGCCGAGATCTCCGCCACCGACTGGGCGGTCCGGCACAGGCGGATGATATCGACGTACTCGGGTTCGGTGCGCTGCGGCGCCAGCCCGGCACCCCGGTCCACCACCCTGGTATCCAGGGTGAGTTCCCGGCGCTGTGACGCCCGGCCGCGGCCGCGTGTCACAGCGTAGAGGCGCACAATGGGACCGTCGTCGTCCTCGTCCCAGTGGTCCTCGGGCTCGTACACGGCTAGCGGATGCCGTTCGGATAGTTACGGGCGTGGGCGCCCGGCTGCGAGTGGGCATGCATGGCGGGCCGGCCGCGGTCCCCCGGCCTGCTCTGCGCTACACGGGAATCGACACCGAGATGCGCGCCGACCTGCTGCACGGTGCGGTTCATCTCGTAGGCCACCATGCCCAGATCGGCGGAGTCGGCGGCCAGCAGCGAGAGGCAGGCGTTACCACCGGCCGCGGTGACGAACAGGACCGCCCGGTCGAGTTCCACGACGGTCTGGCAGACACCGCCCGCTTTGAAATGGCTGCCCGCGCTGCGGGCCAGGCTGTGGAAGGCCGAGGCCATGGCGGCAAACCGTTCGGCGTCGTCGCGGGTGAGCCCGGAGGAATGTCCCATCAGCAGGCCGTCGGTGGACAACAGCACCGCGGAATCGGCGTCGGGCAGGCCGCGGACCAATTCCTCGAGAAGCCAGCTGAGATCGGTGCGATTGGGGTTGGTCATCGTTCGCCTTCTCGTCTAGAGCGTTCTGGGGCGGTGGGGTCGGAGTACGGTGCGCGGCGGCCCGAACGGCTACCGCGGGAGATCGCCGACATCCGGTTGCGGGCCTGTTCCGGGGTCCGGGGACGGACCACGTCGGGTTCCTGGACCTCCTCGTGGGTCGTGGGATCGACGGCCTTGCGGTGCCGGCGCGGCAGCGGCGGGCGACCGGACGCCGCGGAGTACTGCTCGGGTTCCGCGGGCCGGTCGTGATAGCCGTTGCCGGGATCGACAGTGGGGTAGGTGTCCGAGCGCAGGGTGGGCGAATCGTAAGGATCCTCGTGCACCGGTGCGGTGGCGAAGGTGGTCGACGGCGAGGTGCGGAAGGTGAGCGGCGCGGCGGGCGCTGCGGGTTGCGCGGGCACCGCGGGTGCCGCGCCCGCCAGGACCGGCTCCACCACCTGGGCGGGCTCCAGCGGCGGTGGTCCGCCGGGTTCGGTGAGCTGGGTCGGGATGCGGACGATCGCCTTGATTCCGCCGTACGCCGATTCGGTCAGCCGCACCGAAATCCCCTGCCGGGCCGCCAGGGTGGCGACCACGAACAGACCCAGCCGGGTATCGCCGGTCAGTGCCGTGACACCGAAGTCCGGTGGTTCGGCCAGGATCCGGTTGCGTTCCTCGAGCTCCTCCTCGGACATTCCGAGGCCCTGGTCGGTGACATCGATCGCCACCCCGCGCCCGACCACGGTGGCCGATACCTCGACCCGGGAGTCCGGCGGGGAGAACGCCGTCGCGTTGTCCATCAGTTCGGCGAGCAGATGGATGAGATCGGCCGCGGTTTTGCCGACGATCCGCATATCCGGCACCCGCCCGGTGTGGATCCGGGTGTAGTCCAGGCTTTCCGCGGACGCGGCCCGGATCACATCCCACAGGGCGACCGGTTTGCGCCAGCGCCGCCCGGGCTGTTCGCCGCCGAGCACGATGAGGTTTTCGGCGTGGCGGCGGGCGCGGGTGGCGAGATGGTCGAGCTGGAAGAGCAGTTCGAGCTGGTCGGCGTTCTCCTCGCGGCGTTCGGCCCGGTCCAGCAGCGCCAGCTGGCGATGCACGGCGACCTGGTTGCGGTGCGCCATGTTGAGGAATACGGCGTTGAACCCGGCCCGGGTCTTGGCCTCGGCGACCGCGGCGGATACGGCGGCCAGCTGCGCCCGGTTGAAGGCGTCGGCGACCTCGCCGAGTTCGTCGGTGCCGAAGTCCAGTTTCGCGACCTCGGCGGCGGTATCCACCTCGGCGCCGTCGTCGAGGCGGCGCATGAGGTCGGGTAGCCGGTTGTCGGCCAGGTCGAGAGTGTCGTTGCGCAGATGGCGCATACGGGCGATGAAGCGGTTGGCCATCAGCAGCGCGGCGAGGAAGGCGAGCCCGGTGAGCAGCAGGACGATGATTCCGCCCAGCACCGATCTGGTGGCCGTATCCTCGCCCTGGGCGCGGGCCGTGACGTGCGCGTTGTTGCTCTGGTCTTCCCAGAGTTGCAGCAGGCTCGCGGTCACCTCGCCGGACTTCTGCTGCCAGGTGGCGACGTCCAAGGGCAGCGCGGCCGTGGTGCCACTGGATTCCGGCTCCGCGCCGGAGTCGTCCTCGGATTCGGCGGAGGACCGGACGCCGCCGGTCATGATCGCATCCTGCATGGCGATCACCTGCTTGTAGGCGGGGGAGTCGATGATCGCCTGGAGGCGGGCCAGATACTCGCCTTTGAGTACGGTGGCGGAATACGCGATTTCACCCCGGAATTCACCGACGTAGCGGTTGAACTCGACGAGCTGCGGCGCGGACAGGTTGTTCAGGGTCAGCGCCGCCGCGCCCAGGGTGTCGGCCTTGGACAACGATTCGGCGGCGCGCAGGGGATCGACACCGTAGCCCAGCTCGATCGCCACGCCCGCGTTGGGCGCCGCCCGGGCGGCCACCATGGACGCCCCGACGATGGTATCGATCACCATGCTGTAGAAGCCGAACGCTTCCGGGCCGGGTATCGCTTTCGCGTCGATCGCGGCGCGGGTGACCGGAACCTGGGCGAACAGCTGCTGGTAGCCGGCGACAGCGGCCTCGGCGGCGGCGGGGTCGAGCTCCTTGACCGCATCGCCCTTGGCGACGATCTCCGCCAGGGCGATATCGGACTGCCCACGGGCGGCCACCAGGGCCGGGGCGACCTTGGTATCGCCCGCCAAGAGCAGCAACGAAAGCCGCCGTTCTTCTTTGAATGCCTGCACCATCAGGATCGCGGGCGCGGTGGTACTGCTGGCCAGATCGGCCCAGTTCGTCGCCTTGCGGCCGGACTGCACCAGATAGGCGGTGGTGCCGATACCACCGGCCAGCAGCAGAATGCTGGTGAGGAGCACGATCGCGAGCAATCGGGTGCGGATACCGACCCTGCCGCGGGTGCGATTCGCGCCGGAGCGCGACGGTAGCAGGAACCGGCCGGCGCGAGGTAGCCGAAATACCAACGTATACCCACTCATTCCAGGGCGATGGGCAGTCCGGCCATCGGGCGGCCCATCATCCCAACCATCCCGGCATTGCAATTTTTACCATTGTTTTCCTTGCAATGCGCCTTATCTGTCCCAGACTCTAACGAACCGAGGAGGTGGCTTCCCGCCGGAGAGGGCATGCGAACGAGACGTTCACAGGAAGTTCGTATGGTGCGACGGTCCGGCCGGCGGTGAGCGAACCGCGGTCCGCCGCGGCGGACCGCGCGGTGCCCGGCTCGGTGAGTGGGTCGCCGCCGCCGGGATCAGCCGCCGCGCAGGCTGTTCGCGATCGTCCGCAGCAGGTCGAGTCCGGCGGCGTCGTCGGGTGTTTCGACGGGGGCGCGCACGCTCAGCCGGCCGTCGTCGATCAGGTCCCCGATCAGGACCTTGGTGAGGGCGAGGGGAACCCCCAGCTGCGCGGAAACCTCGGCCACCGACTGCGGGACCCGGCACAACCGCACGATTTCGGCGTACTCGGGTTCGCTGCGCCGCAGCGCGAGCCCGGTGCCCGCGTCGATCACCATGGTGTCGAGCGTGAGTTCCGCGCGCTCGCTACGACCCCGGCCGCGGGTCAGTGCGTAGAGACGGACAACCGGGCCGGCTTCCTCCTCGTCGAACGGTGTGTTCCGCGATCCGCTCATGGCAGTCGCTCGCCGTTCTGGGTACGGCGGATATCGGCCGCCGGATGGGTGCCGAACCGCACCAGTTCCTCCGGCAGCCGGCTCGTATCAGTGCGCGGTATCGCGGTCATCGTCGCCTTCCTGTCGAGTTCTGTCGGATTCGGCCGGGTCGGGCAGCGGGCGGCGTCCCGATCGGGTGCCGTCCTCGATGGCGGCCATGACATTGCGCGCCTCCTCGGGGCTGCGCGTGCTGGGTGCCGCGACGACCGTGGTCGCCGCACCGGCCTCCGCGTCGGCGGTCTGCCGGCGCCGCCGCGGCAGCGGGGGACGGGTGCCCGGGGTGGGTTGTGGCTCGGGGCTTTCGGCGGTCGTACCCGCGGACCCACCGGTTTCCGCCGCCGCGGTATCGCGGCCGGCGGCACCATCGGCCGCGGCCCCGTTCACCGCGGTGGCCGCGGGCTTTCCGGCGGCGGGCGCGGTGCGGTTCTCGGTCAGTTCGGTCGGGATCACGACGACCGCCTTGACCCCGCCGTAGACCGAATCCGACAACCGCACCGAGGCCCCGTGCCGGGCGGCGAGGGTGGCCACCACGAAGAGTCCGAGGCGGATCTCACCGGACAGCGCCGTGACGCCGAAATCCGGGGGTTCGGCCAGCAATTGATTGGCGGCCACGATCTCGTCGGCCGACATGCCCAGCCCCTGGTCGGCCACCTCCACCGCGACCCCGCGGCCCACCACGGCCGCCGCGACCTCGACCCGGGATTTCGGGGGCGAGAAGGCGGTGGCGTTGTCCATGAGTTCGGCCAGCAGATGGATCAGGTCGGCGGTGACGTGACCGGCGATCAGCACATCGGGGATGTTCCCGGTGTGGATCCGGGTGTAGTCGACGGTTTCCGCCGCGGCGCCGCGTATCAGATCCCACAGCGGAATGGGTTTGTGCCAGATGCGGCCCGGCTGTTCACCGCCCAGCACGATGAGGTTCTCGGCGTGGCGGCGGGCGCGGGTGGCGAGATGGTCGAGTTCGAAGAGCAATTCGAGCTGGTCGGCATTCTCCTCGCGGCGTTCGGCCTGGTCCAGCAGCGCCAGCTGGCGATGCACCGCGACCTGGTTGCGGTGGGCGATATTGAGGAAGACGGTGCGGAAACCGGCCCGGGTGCGGGATTCGGCCACGGCCGCCGATACCGCGGCGACCTGGGCGCGGTTGAACGCATCGGCCACTTCGCCGAGTTCGTCGGTACCGAAGTCCAGGCGCGCCACCTCGGCGGCGGTATCGATCTCCTCGCCGCTGTCCAGGCGCCGCATGAGATCGGGCAGCCGGTGATCGGCGAGCTCCAGGGTGTCGTTGCGCAGCCGGCGCATACGCCCGATGAACCGGTTGGCGACGAACAGCGCGCCCAGGAAGGCCACGAATGTGACGACCAGGATCACGATTCCGCCGGCCACCGACCATCCCGCCGTATCCGTGTTCTCCGCGCGGGCGACGGCGTGCGCGTCGCGGCTCTGGTCCTCCCACAGTTTCAGCAGGGCCGAGGTGAGCCGGCCGGAAGTCTCCTGCCAGGCCGGCACACTCATCGGCAGGGCGGTGGTATCGGTCTCCGCCGACTGCCCGGACTGCCCGGTGGTGTCCTCGGCCGCGTCCGGATCCGGTACCGGGCCGCGCAGCAGCAGGGCGTCCTGCATGGCGACGACCTGCCGGTAGTCCGGCGAATCGGTGAGGGCGCGGAGCTGGTCCAGGCGCGGGCCCTTCAGCACGGACGCGGAATACGCGACCTGCGCGCGGAATTCGCCGGTGTACCGGTGGAATTCGAGCAGCTGCGCCGGTGTGATCGTGCCGCGGGACAGTGCCACGATACCGAGCGTATCCGCGCGCGAGAGCGCCTCGGCGGCACGCAGCGGTTCGACACCGTAGCCGAGCGCGATTCCCAGGCCGGCGTCGGGCGCGACCCGCGCGGCGATCAGCGAGGCCCGGAAAATGGTGTCGATCACCGTGTTGTAGAAACCGAACGCCTCCGCGCTCGGTACCGCGCGGGCATCGATGGTGGCGCGCACGCCGGGAACGCGGTGGTAGAGCGGGCGGAACGTTTCGAGTTCGGCGGCCGAGCCGCCCGGGTCGAGCCGCTGGGCTTCCTCACCTTTGGCGATGGTCGCCGCCAGTGCGTCGTCGGCGCGTTCGCGGGCATCCACCAGCGCTACGGCCGCTGTCGGGTCGCCCTCCAGATACAGCATCGAGAGGCGGCGTTCCTCCTCGAAGGTCCGCACCATCGCGATCACCGGCGTGGTGGTCTCGCTGATCAGATTCGCCCAGATCGTGGCGGCGACACTGTTCTTCACCAGGTATCCGGCGGCACCGACCCCGATGACCAGCAGGGTGATATTGGTGATCAGCAGAATCGACAGCAGCCGGGTCCGGATACCGATCCGGCCGCGAGTGACGTTTTTACCGGAGCGAACTGCCCGAACCATTGATTCGGACATTTGCCGCCGCACAGCCACGATAGATCAACCCGTCCCAGGGCATGCGCAGCCGACACCATGGTGATCGGCGCATATCACCCTAATGTTCCCGGCATTGCCGTTGTCCGGCAATGCATAAGCTTTCGCCCAAACCATAGCGAAAGCGGCACCGGCGACCGAGACGAGTCTCACCAAGCGGTCGTTAGGGTATCGCGGTGACCGCGGTGACAGCAGGTCAGGCCGGGCCTCGGGAACCCATTCGTTTCGGTCCCGGACCGCGGAAACACAGCACCTGGTCGCCGTAACCGGCCAGCGGGCGGGCCTCGGCCGCCTGGCGGATACCGCTGGCCGGCAATTCGGTGAGCTTCGCGAACATGGTCGCGTTACCGAACGCCGAACGGATCTGGGTCTCCGAGGCGTAATCGGCGCCGTAATCGGCGAGCTTGCCGAAATCCAGAGGCGCCAGCGGCGTATCCAGCGCGACCGGCTCGGCGGGCCGGCCCAGCGCGGCGTACTGGGTGGCCACGCCCTGCTCGTACCAGCACAGCTCATAGGCCAGGTTCTCCGTACTGGTCACGCTCAGCACCGGCCACTGCCGCGAAAGATGAAGCGCCAGCGGGTTCTTCGCGACCGGGGTGAGTTCCCATTTGAGGCTCTGCACCGCGACCCAGCTGCCCGACTTCCGCTCGATCAGCACGATGTCCTCACCGAGTTCGGGAGTCGCGTTCATCTGCGGATCCCGGGTGCCCCAATGCGCTTTGTCGACGCCGTAGGCGGTGTTGATATCCACCGGTTCCGCGCCGGCCGCGGTATAGGCGGCGATGATGGCCGCCCGCACCTGGGCGAGAGCGTCCGGTGCCGAGCACAGCACGCTCAAGGCGCCGAAGGACGAACCGATTTCCACCGGTTTCGCCGGCTGATCCGGCATCGCCCCCGCCACCAGCGGTTTCAACCCGACCAGCGCCAGATTCCAGTTGATCTCCTCGATGGTCGCCAGATCACCGGCGCTTTGATAGAGGATCTGCTGCTGGGTCAGGTACCCGGCCCGTTCCAGCGTGCGGCATTCGAGTTTGCGCAGCGCGGCCTGGGTTTTGCCGGTGAAACCGATCTCTTCGATCTTCAGCCCGCGCAGTTGCGCGGCCATGGCCGGCGTGGTGAGTGCGGTATAGCGCTCGCGGTACATGGCCACCGCCTGTTTGCGCTGCCGGCCGACCATCAACGTGCGCAGCAGCGTATTCAAGGTGGCCAGGTATTTCCGGGACTGCCCCGGATCGGCCGCGAACAGGCCGGCGCGGATCCGCACGGCCTCGTCGGTGGCCACGACGGCCGCGCCCGGATCCAGCCGGCACAGCCACACTCCGCATTTCGACAGGCTGTCCGCGCAGGCACCGGCCGCATGCGGGTGATCGTGTGCCACCTGCGTATAGGCGTTGCAGGCGTCGCGGATCGTCGCGGTGGCCAGCTCCCGGTGCCCGATCGCCCGGGCCGCCTGCTCGAGCAACCGCAGCGTGTCCTGCACCTCGTTGGCGAACTCCGCGGAAACCCGGCCGGCGGTGAACCAGCGCAACCGGATCATCACCGCTTCCTGCGCGGGCTCCAATGCCCCGGCGACCCGGTTGCGTATCGAACCGTCCGTTTGCGTGGCCAGGTAGGCGGCGGCGAGTTCGGACAGGCTGGTGGCCAGCTGTAATTCGGTTTCCGGCGTGCGGTCCCGGGCCGCGATCCGGTCGGTGGCCACCCGGCCCTCGATGGCGATCAGATCCATCGCGATCTCAATTCCCGCATCACCTTCCGCGTACGGCCCCTGCCGACCCCAACGAATCCGGTGGCCGTAGTCCGAGCATTCCACGAAAGTCTGCCACACCGACGGGCCGGTTAGCAGCGCTACCGCGGTGCTTCCCGCGAGCAGGCGGCACTCGTCCCAGAATCCGGGGACGACAGGTCAGTCCGCGGGAATCGTGGTGGCACCGATCCCGAGGTAGAACAGCATGATCAGGAACAGGAACCAGCCCGCCCCCTGCCAGATGGGCCAGGTACCCCCGCGGCGCCAGACGCGGATCGTCTCCACGAATGCGCCGATCCCGCCGAGGAACAGCAGGATGCCGGGGCCGAACAGGATCGCGACCCGGGCCGGCGTATCGCACAGCAGCGAAGCGGCGTCGCGGCACTGCGCCGCCGCCGACCAGATCGCGGTGGCCGCGCAGATCAGTGCCGCGATACCCAGTACCACCAGCGTGTAGCGCACGGCCCGGCGGAAACTCCCGTCGTCGGACCAGCGCTTCTCGGCATCGGTCATTCGCCCAGCCCTCCTGCCCCGCTCGTCTGCGGACCGGTCTTGCCCGACCGCGGTATTGCCCGGTTCGGGCGCGGCAAACGTCGTCTGGAACGGCGGCCCGGCTGCGCCGGGGAACGAAACCGAGCAGCCTCCCGCAACCGGTGTATTTCCGCAGGTCGAGTGGGCCGATTTCGGGAGTGGAAAGCGAGTTGCCGGGGGTTCGCCGCGCACCGAGGCTGAAGCGATGAACGCACAAACGCATCGCGCGTACGCCGAGTTCCTGCCCGCGTCCTACCGGCCCGGCCCGGCGGCCGAACCGGTATCCGACTGGTGGGAGTGGCGGGGCCGCCGGGTCCATCTGCTGCGTGCCGCCGCGCCCGGTGCCCGGGTGCGGGTCCTGGCGATCCACGGCGCGGGCGGCCACTCGGGTCTGCTCTGGCCGGCGGTCGCGCTGGGTTTCCGGGAGAACGTGGACGCCACGGCCGTGGATCTCCCGCTGTACGGGCGGACGATCGAACCCGATCCCGGCGGGGTGCGTTACCGCGATTGGGTCGACCTCCTGTGCGATCTGGTGCACGAACAGGCCGACGACCGCCCGCTGGTGCTCTTCGGCGCGAGTATGGGTGGGATGCTCGCCTACGAGGTCGCCGCCCGCACCGGCGCGGTACGGCACGTCGTGGCCACCTGTCTACTGGATCCCGCGGACCCGGCGGCCCTCGCCACCGCGACCCGATGGACACTGCCCGGCCGGCTCGGCCCGCGACTGCTGCGCCGGCTCGACCCGGTATGCGGCCGGCTCCGGGTGCCCATCCGCTGGATCGCGTATATGGACCGGATGAGCCTGGATCCGGACCTGTCCCGATTGTGCGCGACCGACCCGCTGGGCGGCGGCGCCCGCATTCCGCTGGGATTCCTCCACAGCTTCGCCGACTACCGGCATTCGGCACCGGAGACGTTCACCGCCGCACCGATCACGCTGGTCCATCCCGCCGCGGATCGATGGACGCCGCCCGAGCTGAGTATCCGTTTTCTCGACCGGATTCCCGGGCGGCGCGAGCTGGTACTGCTCGACAACTGCGGGCACTTTCCCGTCGAGGAACCGGGCGTCGCGCAGCTCGCCGGGGCGCTGCGCGCGGCCCTGGCCGAAGCGGGCCGATCAGGGCGCTGAGGCCGGCGGTGCCAGCCGGGCGGCCACGGCCATCAGGTCCTCGGTGGTCATCGGATGGCGCGGAGGCACGCGGTGCACCTGCGCGTCGATCGTGTGCACCAGAATGCGGGCGGTGCGTGCCGGATCGGGACCACCGCGCTCGCAGCGGCGGAGGTGGTGTGCGAGCTCGCTCGCGAGATGGTCCTCGAGAGCCTGGATCGCCGCCAGGTCACCGGCCTCCCGCAGCGCTGCCCGGTGCATGAGGGCGTGCAGTCCCGGCCGGTCCCGGTGCAGGTCGACGACCACGTCCAGGACCGCGCGCAGTGCCGTCTCGAACGGCGGTTCGGTGGCGCGCAGCTCGTCGAGTACCGCGCCCAGCCGGGCCGCGGCCTCGACGATGTGCCGCCGGGCCAGCGCGTGCAGAATGGCCTGCTTATCCGGAAAGTACTGGTACAGCGTGCCTATCGACGTACCGGCGCGCTCGGCGATGTGATTGGTGGTCGCGGCCAGGCCGTCGCGCCCGAACAGCTGCGCCGCGGCTTCGAGGAGGATATCGACGGTGAAACGGGATCTGGCCTGACGAGGCGACCGCCGGACCGCCCGATTCATCCGCGGCTCCGAGCCACGCAGGCGGGCAGAACTGGTTCGCCGGTCGGCGTGGGCATCGGTCGTCTCCGGGGTCGGCGGTTGTCTCGCCGCCGATTATCCGGTACCGGGCGGTCCGCGGTACAGGGCCGCGGTCCGCCCGGACGGCGGTCAGCGGTACCGGTCGCGGAGTTTGCCCTTGACCAGCTTGCCCGTCGGGGTGCGGGGCAGTTCGTCGGCGAAATCGACGGTGCGCGGGATCTTGTAGCCCGCGATCCGGGAGCGCAGGTATTCGCGCAGTTCCGCGGCCAGGTCCGGGCCGGGTTCGACGCCGGCGGCCGGCTGGACGACGGCTTTCACCGATTCGCCCATCTCCTCGTCGGGGACGCCGATCACCGCGACATCGAGCACCTTCTGGTGCAGGGCGAGCGCGTCCTCGATCTCCTGTGGATAGATGTTCACACCCCCGGAGATGATCATGAACGCCTTACGGTCGGTGAGGAACAGGAACCCGTCCTCGTCGATGTAGCCGATATCGCCGGTGGTGGTCCAGGTCGGGTGCTGCGGATGGATGGCCTGCTCGGTTTTCGCCGAATCGTTGTGGTAGGTGAACGGCACCTCCTCACGTTCGAAGTAGATCGTGCCGATCTCGCCCGTCGGCAGTTCCGTGCCGTCCTCACCGCAGATCCGGACCGCACCCAGCCCGGCCGGTCCCACCGACCCCGGTTTACGCAGCCACTGTTCACTGTCGATGAAGGTGGCGCCGTTCCCCTCGGTCGAGGCGTAGTACTCGTGCAGCACCGGGCCCCACCAGTCGATCATCGCCCGTTTCACCTCGACCGGGCACGGCGCGGCGGCATGCACCGCGACCCGCAGGCTCGAAACGTCGTAACGGGAGCGGACGGATTCGTCGAGTTTGAGCATCCGGACGAACATGGTCGGCACCCATTGGCTGTGCGTGACCCGGTAGCGCTCGATGGCCGCCAGGGCCTGTTCGGCGTCGAAGCGTTCCATCACCACCAGCGTGCCGCCGAGGGCGTGCACCACGCCGCCGAACCGCAGCGGCGCCGCGTGATAGAGCGGGGCGGGGGACAGGTAGACCGTTTCGGTGTCGAATCCGTAGAGCGGGCCGAAGACCGCGGTGTAGGTATCGCCGGGCGGATCACCGACCTGCCGGTCCGGCAGCGGATGTTTGATGCCCTTCGGGCGCCCGGTGGTGCCGGAGGAATAGAGCATATCGGCGCCGCGGGGTTGATCGGCCAAGGGTTCGGCCGACGCACCGGCCAGCGCTTCCTCATAGGACCCGTGGCCCTCGACCGCGCCCCCGAACGCCAGCCGGATCTCCACACCCGGCGTTTCCGCGACGATCTTCTCGGCGGCCTCGGCCAGACCGGCCGACGCGATCAGCGCCCGCGCACCGCAGTCGTTGACGATATAGCTGATCTCGCCCGGCGACAGATGGCTGTTCACGGCGGTGATGTAAAGCCCGGATCGCAACGCGGCCCAGTAGACCTCGTACACCTTCGGATCGTTCCCGGACAGCAGCGCGAGATGATCGCCCTTGCGCAAACCGGCGTCGTACAGGTGCCGGGCGAGGCGGACGGAGTTGTCCTCGAGTTCCCGATAGGTCAGCGTCTCGCCGGTCCCGGCGAGGATGACAGCCGGTTTATCGGGGAAACGATCGACATGCGCGCCGGGATACATGGTGCTCCTCTACGGAAACATTGCGATCGGGCGACCGACCGCCGAGCCGAAATCGGGGTCCGCGTCGTGGCACGGCGCCGGCCCCACCGGGCACTGGCCCGGTACGCGCGACATTAGCCGAAAGTGAACCACCATTCGGTGCCTTTGGCGGCTGTGTTTATTGGCGCGCCTCCGGCGCGCGGGGGGTGGGGGCCCCGGGGGGGGGGGCGGGGGGGGGGGGCGGCCCGGCGGAAGACGGGGCGGGGGGGGGGGGGGGGGG
>NZ_JARWPM010000248.1 GCF_029869215.1 Nocardia carnea | reverse complement strand
CTGCTGGACGAACAGGGCAGCCGTCCCTCGTTCGCCGGCTGATCCGCACGCGCACCTCGTCAACCTCCGGCGGTGGCGCCGAGCGGCCGGGCCCGCCCCCGCCCCGCCGGGGGGGGCGGGCGCCCCCGCCGCCCCCCGCCCGCGCGGGGGGGGCCGCCCCCCCCCCCCCCCTCGGCGCCACCGCCGGTGGTTGACGAGGTGCGCGTGCGGATCAGCCGGCGAACGAGGGACGGCTGCCCTGTTCGTCCAGCAGCTCGCCGGCCATCTTGTCGAGCGCCCGGTCGAGCCGGGACCGGTCGGCGGGATCGTCGAAGGCCCAGTCCTGCAGCCGGTTGTCCAGCCAGTCCCGCCAGACCCGCCGGAAACGCTGGGCCTGTCGCTCACCGCTTTCGGTCAAACGCAGCGTGTCCCCGTCGACCGCCACGAATCCGGCTCGCGCGGTATCCCGGTAGACCGGTTCGAGGACACCCAACGGGACCATATGGTCGTCCGCGATACCGGTGAGGGTCGCGCCGCCCCGCACCCGGGCGCGCAGATGTACCGCACCGATCGCCTAGGCCACCGGTTCGGGGAGTTCGCCACCGGTGAGGTCGTGCAGCGAAGGCCCCGGCAGACCGCCCGCCTTCCGCTGGTCGCGCCGCAATACCTGAGCGACGGCGTGTTCCAGCTGCGCGGCCCGGTCGGCGGTATCCGGCATCGAGAAGCCCTCGCCCAGCTCCGCGGCGCGGGCCCGGGTGCTGTCGCGCAGCGGTACTTCGCGCAGGAACCACGCCACCACGAAACCGGCCAGGGCCACCGGCACCACCCATCGGAACACGGTGTCGATGGCGGTCGTATAGGCCTCGATGATCGG
Organism: Nocardia carnea; assembly: GCF_029869215.1. GTDB lineage: Bacteria > Actinomycetota > Actinomycetes > Mycobacteriales > Mycobacteriaceae > Nocardia > Nocardia carnea_B. The sequence goes on along the minus strand of NZ_JARWPM010000248.1, from coordinate 4,047 downwards.
CGCCGCCGTCGCTTCGGGCAACGCCCGCAAGGCCGCCGGGCTCTGCGCGACCTCCGGCGCCACACCGCTCTCGGCCAGTGCCGCGGCGAGGGCGGGATCGAGTTTCCCGGTGTAGAGGGTGCCGAACACCGCGGTACCGAATGCGCTGCCGACCGTGCGGAAGAACGTCACACCCGAGGTCGCGGTACCCAGCTGCGCGTAGGGCACGGTGTTCTGCACGACGATGGTCAGCACCTGCATGGACAGCCCGATACCGAACCCGAGGACCAGCATGTACAGCGATTCCAGCCAGATACCGGTGTGCCGCCCCATCGTCGACATCAGGTAGAGGCCGAGGGCCATCACGGCCGCACCGGCGATCGGGAACGGTTTGTACCGGCCGGTGGTCGAGACGATATTGCCGGAGACGATCGAGGTCACCAGGAGACCGAACACCATGGGCAGGGTGCGCAAACCCGACTCGGTCGCCGAGACACCGTCCACGTACTGCAGGTACGTCGGCAGGTACGTCATGGCACCGAGCATGGCGAAGCCCACGATGAAACTGAGGATCGAGCACACCGTGAACACCCGGTTGCGGAACAGGTCCATCGGCAGCATCGGTTCCGGCGCCCGGTTCTCCACCAGGACGAACGCCGCCAGTAGCACCACCGATCCGGCGAACAGGCCGATGATCACCGGCGACCCCCAGGCGTATTCCGAACCGCCCCATTCGAGCCCGAGGATCACACCGGCCACACCGAGTGCGACCAGCGCGATACCGAGGTAATCGATCACCGGGCGCACGGCCGGGCGCACCGTGGGAATCGTCCGGGCGGCGAGCACGATCATCACCACCGCCACCGGAACATTGATGTAGAAACACCACCGCCAGCTGGCGTGATCGGTGAACAGGCCGCCCAGAGTGGGTCCGAGGACGGTGGTGACCCCGAATACCGCGCCCATCGCACCCTGGTATTTCCCGCGCTGCCGCAACGGGATCACATCGGCGATCAAGGCCATCGCGGTCACCATCAGCCCACCGGCGCCGACCCCCTGGATCCCGCGCGCGATGATCAGCGTCAGCATGTCCTGCGCGACCCCGGCGAGTACCGAACCCAGGATGAAGACCACCGCGCTGATCTGGAATACGAGTTTGCGGCCGAACAGGTCACCGAATTTACCGGCCAGCACCGTCGATACGGCCTCGGCGAGCATATACGCGGTGACCAGCCAGGCCATATGCCCGGCGCTGCCGAGATCGGCGACGATGGTCGGCAGCGTGGTCGCCACGATCGTCTGGTCCAGCGCCGCCATCAGCATGCCGAGCACGATGGTGACGAACACGATGTTGCGGCGGCGGCGATCGAGCGTCGGCGCCGTATCGGGAACCTCGCGGGTGCCGGTCATCCGCCGAGTATCGGCGACGGACCCCCGCCGGCCGTGGCGGGACACGCACCGGGAGGAACTGGGACCACCTGGGCGAACCGGCACGGGCGCTGTCCATGCGGGCGGTTCCGGCACCGACTCGCCCAGGTCGGCGACCGGAGTCGTGGTCACGAGTACACAGGGGAGCAGGTACCTGCCGGCGGCAGACGCCCGCCGGAGCGTGCGCTGCCCGGAGTAGGGTCGCGGGGATGACGATGATCGAGATATCGCTCCCAGGTGGCAGTGCGGAGGGCTATGTGTCCGGCACGTCCGGGCCGGGGGTGCTGCTCTTCCAGGACGCGATCGGGTTGCGCCCGCAGATCGAGCGAATGGCGGACCGGATCGCGTCGTGGGGGTATGTGGTGCTGGCCCCGCACGTTTTCTGGCGGGACGGACGCGCCGCGGACCTCGCGCCGACGGTCGACCTGCGCGATCCGGCGAGTCGGGACGCGTTCTTCGCGTCCGGCGTGGGTGCGCGGATGGCCCGGCTCACGCCGGAGGTCCTGCGGGCCGACGGTGAGGTCTGGCTGGAGACCCTGCACGCGCTGCCCGGGGTGACCGGGACCGCGGTCGGCGCGACCGGATACTGTTTCGGCGGCCGTATCGCGCTGCGCCTGGCCGCGCACCGCCCGGACGAGGTGGCGGCGATCGGGATGTTCCACACCGGCGGAATCGTCACCGACGACCCCGACAGCCCGCATACCGAGGTCCCCCGGGTCCGGGCCGCGGTGCTGGCCGGGCACGCCGACAACGACGGCTCCAACACTCCCGAACAGATCGCCGCCTTCGATGCGGCGCTGAAATCCGCCGGGATCGATCACCGCACGGCCGTCTACCCGGACGCCGTGCACGGCTACATCATGGCCGACACCGCGGCCTATCAGGAAGAAGCGGCCGAGCGGCACTTCCGGGAGCTGCGGGAGCTGTTCGACCACACCCTGAAGTAGCCGGCCGGTGTGCCGTGCCGGAGCGGCGAACGGGTTCGGCACACGCCGATCCGGGCGCCGCCGGGTTAGTTCACCACGGCGAAAGCGAAACCGTCCCAGCCCTTCGCGCCCACTGTCTGCAGGACCGTCGCGTCCAGCCGCGGTTCCGCGGCGAGGAGTTCGACCAGTTCCCGGCTCGCCCGGACCGCCGGGTCCTCGGTGGAGGCATCGGCCAGACGTCCGCCGCGGACCACATTGTCGACGACGATCACCGCGCCGGGACGGCTCAACCGCAGCGCCCACCGCACATAGTTCGAGTTGTTCACCTTGTCGGCGTCTATGAAGACCAGGTCGAACGGATCCGGGTTTTCTGCGGCCAGGGCCGGCAGCGATTCCAGCGCCGCACCGATCCGGATATCGACCGTATTCCCGACCCCCGCCCGGTCCAGGTTCTCGCGCGCCACCTGGGCGTGCCGCGGTTCGAATTCGAGCGTCGTCACGCTCCCCCGGCCGCCGACCGCCCGCGCCAGCCACAAGGTGCTGTAGCCACCCAGCGTGCCGATCTCCAGTACCCGCCGCGCCCCGGTCGACCGGGCCAGCAGGTACAGGAACTTCCCCTGCGCCTCGGAGACGTCGATGGACGGCAGACCCGCCTCGGCGTTCGCCCGCAGGGTCGCGCTCGCCGCGGTATCGCGCACCAGATGGTCCACCACGTACTCGTCTACGTCCGCCCACTCGGATGTGCTCATACCCGCAGTGTGCCACTCGACCGCGCCCCGGTGCCGCCGTGCCGCGCGGCACAGCCGGGAATCGATACCACCGGTGAAATCGGCCGGAAGACTTTGACTTCCCACCGTTTGACATCGACTGGACCGGGAATAGCGGGGGCATAGTGTTCCTCGACCCATCGGAATTGCCATGATCATTGTTCTCGGGCTCGTGATCGCCGTCGCGGCGATTGCCGCCGGCGTTGCCGGCGTCGCGGCCAATACCAGTGATGCCAACCAGCTGACCAGCGACTTCTCGGTCTTCGACTACCACTTCGCCGGTACCACCGGCGAACTGTTCCTCATCGGCATAGCCGTCGGTGTGGCCGGCGGGCTGGGTGTGGGGCTCGTTTCCGCCGGGACGTGGCGGTCCACCCGCCGGGGCCTGTCGACCCGCCGCGAACTGCGGCAGTCGCGTAAGGAGATCGCCGCGGCCCAGCGGGATCTCGCCCAGACCGGGGCACCGGCGCAGCGGCCCGCCGCCGGCCGTCCGGCAACTCCGGCCTGGTCGATGAGTAAGTTGCTGCGCAAACCGGGCAAGGGTGCGGCATCCGCCAAATAGTTTTCGGCGTCGACCGGACGCCGGATCTCGAATCAGAAAGTCAGTGTCATGATCGTTCTCGGCCTCATTCTGCTCATCGCCGGTTACCTGCTCGGTATCGGCCTGCTCACCACCGTCGGCATCATCCTGCTCGTCATCGGCGCGGTATTGGCCGTGGCCGGATCGGTGGGCCGTCCCGTCGGTGGCCGGCGGCATTATTACTGACCCGGGCCGCGACAACTGAGCCTTGTACCGGACACGGGGGGGGGGGGGGGGGCCCCCCCGGACCCCCCCCCCCCCGGGGGGGGGGGGGGGGGGGGGGGCGGGCGGGAGGGGGGGGGGGGCCGGCCCGGCAGCCGGGTGCGGGTAGGGGGGGCCGGGGGCGGGGGGGGGGGGGCCGGGGGGG
>NZ_JARWPM010000247.1 GCF_029869215.1 Nocardia carnea | reverse complement strand
GCCCTGGCCGGCACCGCCCAGAAGCGGAGCCGCCGAGGAGAACAGCACGAACGCCGACAGTTCACGGTCGCGCGTGGCCTCGTCGAGGTGCAGGGCGGCGGGGGGGGGGGGGGGGCGCCCCCCCCCCGACGCGGCCGGCCGGCCGGTGTTCACCGCCCGGCGTGTGCTGGGGCGCCCTGTCTCGCCCGGCCAGTTGGGCGCCGCCGCCGCCGACCGGGACGCCCTGTTCCGCATCGACTGGCGGCCGGTCGAGCCCGGAGCCGATGACGGCACGCTATGGATGAGCTGGGAGACAGTGGACGCCGGTGCGGAAGCCCCTCCCGTGGTGGTGCTCGAGTGCCGTGGCGGGGAAGGGGCGCTGCCGTCTCGCGTGCGTGCGCTCACCGGTCGCGTTCTCGGAATCCTGCAGACATTCCTGAGCGAGGACCGGTTCGCCGGCAGCCGGTTGCTGGTGGTGACCCAGGGCGCGGTCGCGCTTCCCGGTGAGGGGGTCACCGACCTCGCCGCGTCCGCCGTATGGGGTCTGGTCCGCTCGGCGCAGGCCGAACAGCCGGGACGAATACTCGTGGCGGACCTCGATACCGGCACCGATGCTCCGGTGGGCGCGCTGATCGCCACGTCGGAACCGGAGATCGCGGTGCGCGGCGCCGGGTATCTCGTGCCCCGGCTGGCCCCGGTGACCGACGCCGCACCGACCGGCGACCTCGCCGGCGTCTGCGCCGGAGGAACAATTCTCGTCACCGGTGGCACCGGCGTGCTCGGGGCCCGGGTGGCCGAACATCTGGTGCGCGAACACGGCGCCCGGCACCTGACCCTGGTCGCTCGCCGGGGTGCCGAGACGCCCGGCGCCGAAGACCTGCGGGCGCGGCTGAACGAATTCGGTGCGACGGTGGACCTGGTGGCCTGCGATATCGCCGATCGGGAGGCCGTCCGGCAGATGCTTGCCGGCATCCCCGATTCGGCTCCGCTCGCCGGTGTTGTGCACACCGCCGGGGTCTTCGACGCCGGCGTCATCGCGTCGCTGTCCCCGGAACGCCTGGAGAGCGTGTTCGCCGCGAAGGTCGACGGCGCCTGGAATCTGCACGAACTCACCGCGGAGTCGGATCTCGGACTCTTCGCGCTGTTCTCCTCGACCGGCGGGCTGATCCTGCCCACCGGTCAAGGCGGGTACGCCGCGGCCAACGTGTTCCTCGACGCGCTCGCCGGGTATCGGCGGGCCCGGGGCGCCGCGGCCACATCCCTGGCGTGGGGTCCGTGGGAGGGGGCGCAGATGGGCCTCGAACCGACCGGTCTCGCGGTACGGCGCGTGCTGCGCAGCGGGGTGCTGCCATTGGCTCATGACACCGCGTTGCGGCTGTTCGACCTCGGCGTCGCCGGCCCGGACGCGGTGGTGGTGCCGGCCCATATCGATCGCACGGCACTGCGCCGGCACCCCGGCGAGCTGCCCGCGCTCCTGCGCGGGCTCGTCCCGGGGTCCGGCCGCCGCCGGGCCGCCGCCGGCGCGGTGGCATCGGTGGGCCGGGAGAAACTCGCCGCCCTGCCGCCCGACCGGCGCCGCGAGCATCTCCTCATGGAGGTGCGCCGCCTGGCCGCGGAAGTACTGGGACACGCGTCACCGGAGGATATCGACCCGGATACCGCCTTCAGCGACCTCGGTTTCGATTCGCTGGCCGCGATCGAGATGCGCAACAAGCTGCGGGCGGCGACCGGGCGCACGGTCGGCGTCGCCGCGGTGTTCGACTACCCCACGGTCACGAAACTGTCGGAATGGCTCCTGGAAGACCTCGGATTCTCCGGTGACGGGCCGACGCCGGAGGAGCCGAGTGATGCCGAGATACGGCGGCAGCTGGCTGCCGTCCCGATAGCCGCGCTGCGCGGCAGCGGTCTGCTCGACGCGCTGTTGCGCCTGACGGAAACCGGCGCGCCGGCCGCGCCCGAGGCGGCCTCCGAGCAGGCCGGATCGTCGATCGACGAGATGGACCCGAGCGAACTGGTGCGGCACGTGCTCGCCACCCAGCGCCGGTCGGAACGGGAGCGATCATGACCTCGACCGAGGATCTGCTGCACGCACTGCGCGTGGCGGCGAAGGAGAACGCCTATCTCCAGCAGGAGATCACCGATCTCCGGGAGAGCGCCGCCGAGCCGATCGCGATCGTCGGCATGGGCTGCCGCTACCCGGGGGGAGTCGATTCCCCCGCGGGTCTCTGGGAGCTGGTCGCGGCGGGGCGAGATGCCGTGGGCGATTTTCCCGGCGATCGGGGCTGGCCGGACGACCTCTACGATCCGGCACCCGGGCGGAATGGAAAATCATCCACGCGCTACGGCGGTTTCCTCTACGACGCAGGGGATTTCGACGCGGGATTCTTCGGGATCTCGCCCCGGGAGGCCACCCTCACCGATCCCCAGCAGCGGATTCTGCTCGAGGTGGCCTGGGAATCTCTCGAACGAGCGGGTATCGACCCGGTATCACTGCGGGGCACCGACACCGGGGTGTTCACGGGAATCATGCATCACGACTACGCGGGTATAGGCGGTGCGGGATCGCTGGCGTCCGGCCGGGTTTCCTACGCGCTGGGACTGGAGGGGCCCGCGGTGTCGGTGGATACGGCGTGTTCCTCCTCGCTGGTGGCGATACATCAGGCGTGCCGGGCACTTCGGTCGGGTGACTGCGGGATGGCATTGGCCGGTGGTGTCACGGTCATGGCCACACCCTGGCTGTTCGTGGAATTCTCGCGCCGGCAGGCGCTTGCGCCGGATGGCCGGTGTAAGTCGTTCGGTGGGAGTGCCGATGGGGTGGGGTGGGGTGAGGGCGCCGGTGTGGTCGTGCTGGAGCGCCTGTCGGTCGCGCGACGGCTCGGGCACGAGGTCTTGGCGGTGGTGCGGGGGTCGGCGGTGAATCAGGACGGTGCGTCGAACGGGTTGACCGCACCGAACGGTCCGTCTCAGCAGCGCGTGATCCGGGCCGCGCTGGCGAATGCGGCGTTGTCCGCGGCCGCGGTGGATGCGGTGGAAGCACACGGCACCGGGACCACCCTGGGTGATCCCATCGAGGCGCAGGCGTTGCTGGCGACCTACGGGCGCGGGCGGGGCGAGGGCCGGCCGTTGTGGCTGGGGTCGGTGAAGTCGAATATCGGTCATACCCAGGCGGCGGCGGGGGTGGCCGGCGTGATCAAGATGGTCGAGGCGATGCGGCATGGTGTGTTGCCGCGGACGTTGCATGCGGAGGTGCCGAGTCCGCACGTGGATTGGGCTTCGGGCGCGGTGGCGTTGTTGACCGAACCCCAGCCCTGGACGCCCACCGGTGTGCCGCGGCGGGCCGGCGTGTCGTCGTTCGGACTCAGCGGGACGAACGCGCATCTGATCCTCGAACAAGCCCCGGTGCCGGGGGCCGTGGAACCCGCAGCGGAGGGCGGCGCCGTGCGGGTGGGAACCGGGGCGGTGCGGTCGCCCGCGGCCGGTGGGAATCCCGCCGCGGCGCGGGCGGAATCGCGGGGTTTCGACACGTTGGTGGCCCCGGTGCCTTTGGTCGTGTCGGGTAGGTCGGCGGAAGGCGCTGTGGCACAGCGGGAAAAGGTGCGGGCATGGATGGAGGGACAGGAAGACCGCAGCCCGGTGGACATCGGGTGGTCACTGGCGACCACCCGTGCGCACCTGCCGTGGCGTTCGATGCTCTTCGCCGGAGATACGGGGTTCGTGGGGGACTCCGGCGAACCCGTACGGGCGGCCTCGGGGAAGACGGCGGTGGTTTTTCCGGGTCAGGGGTCGCAGTGGGCGGGTATGGGGAAGGAGTTGTTCGAGGCTTTTCCGGTGTTCCGGGAGGTGATCGAACAGATCTGTGATCCGGGGTGGTTGTTCGATTCGGCAACGGATGTGGACCGTACCGAGAACACGCAGTTGGCGGTGTTCGCGGTGGAGGTGGGGTTGTATCGGTTGCTGGAGTCGTGGGGTGTGGTGGCCGATGTGCTGGTGGGGCATTCGATCGGGGAGATCGTCGCCGCGCATATCGGGGGCAGCGTCTCGCTCGAGGATGCCGTCACGGTGGTATCGGCGCGCGCCCGACTGATGGCGGCACTGCCGGGCGGCGCCATGCTGGCGATCGAGGCGGCCGAATCGGCGGTGACGCCCGATCTTCCCGCCGGGTTGTCGGTGGCGGCGGTGAATGCGCCGGAGTCGGTGGTGGTATCCGGTCCGGCTCCGGCGATCGGTGAGATGGAACGGGTGTGGGGCAAGCGCACCCGCGTCCGGCGGTTGCGTGTCTCGCATGCGTTCCATTCGGAAATGGTCGAGCCGATGCTCGCCGAATTCGAGGCGGTATGTCGCGGCGTGACCTGGCAGGCACCGCGAATTCCGATGGTGTCGAGTGTGACGGGCCGCGTGGAACCGGAGCTCTTCACCGATCCCGGATACTGGGTGCGCCAGGTACGCGAGACCGTGCGATTCGCCGACGCGCTCACCGCCGCCCGTACCGCCGGTGCGGCGAGATTCGTCGAGGTCGGCGCGGATGCGGCGGTGGCACCGTTGATTCCCCGCACCGTGGGTGGTGATGTGGCGGTGCTGGCCGCACAACGGCGCGGCCGGGACCAGACAGCCGAACTCCTGCGCTGCTTCGGAGCCATGTACTGCCATGGCGCGCGGGTGGACTGGGGGAAATTCTTCGCCGGTACCGGTGCGCGGACGGTGGAGTTGCCGACCTATGCGTTTCAGCGCAGCCGGTATTGGCTGTCCGCCGGGACGGCGCTCGGCGACCCCACCCTGCCAAGTGTGCGGCGTCTGGACCATCCGCTCCTGTCCGCGGCGGTCTCCGTCGCGGGATCGTCGCAGGTCGTGGTGACCGGACGGATATCGGTGCCGGCCCATCCGTGGCTGGCCGATCATGTGGTGTTCGGCGCGGTACTGCTCCCGGGGTCGGCCTTCGTGGAGCTGGCATACGCCGCGGCGGAGGCGGCGGACTGTGCGGAAATCCGGGAGCTGGTCGTGGAGGCGCCACTCGGCCTGCACCCGGAGGTCGCGACGCAGGTGCAGGTGGTGCTGGGTGCGCCGGACCACGCGGGCGACCGGACGCTCGAGATCCACGCCCGAACCGACCTCGAGGACGCGACCGAGGGATGGGCGCGTCATGCCGTGGGGGTCGTGAGCAGGGCGAGCACTATTTCCGCGGATACGAGCCCGGACAGTCCGCAGGGGTGGGCGCCCGGCCGGCGGCCCCCGGGGGGGGGGGGGGGGCCGGTCGA
>NZ_JARWPM010000246.1 GCF_029869215.1 Nocardia carnea | reverse complement strand
CCCCAACAGCGAGGCCACCGCCGCCACGCTGGAGAAGACCATCGGCACCCTGTTCGGCAACAAGTTCATCCGCCGCCTGCTGCGCTGAGAAGCCGCCCCGCTCGCGCGCCCGGGGCATCCGCAACGAGCAAACCAGACCCCCCGCCCGCCCCGCGTTTCCCGGGGGGGGCCCGCGTCGTCTGCTATGCACCTTGCGGAAGCCCCGGCCGCGCGACCGGGGCGGCTTCTCAGCGCACCAGGCGGCGGATGAACTTGTTGCCGAACAGGGTGCCGATGGTCTTCTCCAGCGTGGCGGCGGTGGCCTCGCTGTAGGGGTACCAGATGTTCTCCTTCTTCAGGCCCCACCGGTCCAGCAGCACCGGCTGCGGGTGGGTGAAACCGCGCAGTGCGTCGCGGCCGTTCACCAGGCCCAGACCGCTGTCCTTGCGACCCCCGAACGGTGCCTCGGCGACGCCGTAGATCACCGAGGCGTCGTTCTGCACCACCGATCCGGTCTTCAGTTGTTTGGCCAGCCGCAGGACCTTGGCCTTGTCCTTGGTGAATACGCTGCCGCTGAGCCCGTACTGGCAGTCGTTGGCCATGCGCACCGCCTCTTCTTCGTCCCGCACGCGCATGATGGCGACGATCGGGCCGAAGGTTTCCTGCTGCATGATGTCCATATCGTGGGTCACATCGACGACCACGGTCGGTTTGAAGAACACGCCCTGGGCGGTATCGGATTCACCGCCGAGCAGGACGGTCGCGCCCTTGGCCTTGGCGTCCTCGACATGCTTTTCCACGATCTCGAGCTGCCGGTCCCAGAACAGCGGGCCCACATCCTGCCCGGACGGGCCGTAGGTGACCTCGGCGGCGCGTTTACGCACCTCTTCGATGAACTTGTCGGCGATACTCTCCACCACGTAGATGCGCTCGACCCCGACGCACACCTGCCCGGTGTTGAACATCGACAGGTACACCGCGCCGAGCGAGGCGCGATCCAGATCGGCGTCGGCGCAGACGATCATCGCATCCTTGCCGCCCAGTTCGAGGGTGCACGGGATGAGCCGGCTCGCGCAGGCGGCGGCGATCTTCTTGCCGGTGCCGACGCTGCCGGTGAAGGAGATCTTGTCGATATCGCCGTTCACCAGTGCCGCGCCGGTTTCGCCGTCACCGTGCACCACCTGCAGGACGTCTTCGGGAACGCCGGCCTCGTGCAGGACCTTGACCGCCCATTCGCCCGAGCGCGGAGTGACCTCGGACGGCTTGAGCACCACCGAGTTGCCGGCCAGCAACGCCTGGGCGATCGGGTTGAGCGAGAGGATGAAGGGACCGTTCCAGGGCGTGATGACCCCGACCACGCCGAGGGGCTGGTAGTTGATGACCAGCTTTTTCAGCGGCAGCATATAGCCGTGCAGGCGGCGGTTCTCGTCGGCCAGGTCCTTGGGCGCGCGCCCGCTCCAGTAGTTCAGGAAATCGCAGGCCGGCACCATTTCCACGGCCAGCGCCTCGACCCGCGGTTTCCCGGTTTCCTGCATCACCGTCTCGACGATCTCGTCGCGGCGTTTCAGCAGCACCGACACCGCGTTGCGGATGATCTCGGCGCGCTCCGCGACCGGCCGGGCGGCCCAGCCGGGCTGTGCGGCGCGGGCCGTGGCCAGCGCCGCGGCGACATCGTCGGCCGTGCTCACCTCGATTTCGCCGACGCGTTCGCGGGTCGCGGGGCTGCGCAGCTCGAGCCGGCGGCGTCCGTCGGCGGTCGGCTCCAGCTGTTCAACGATGGCCATGGTGATCTCTCCTCACCCGAGGAATTGGAACAGGTTCTACTTTAATCCGGAGCTTACGTCATGGCCACGCGCCGTGCAGCAAGGTTCGGCAGGCGCCCGGTCGCGGGAGCGCCCGATCTATCAAATGATTCAATCAAGTGATTGACATCGGTCGGCGCGCGGGTCACGATCGAGGCGCGGTCCAGTGTGCTCGACCGCGCACCCGAGCGGCAGGAGAACGATGACAGCCGAACCCCCGGACGCGAGTCTCACCGCGCCCTACACCATCGAATTCCCGTACAACCGGACAGTCGGCGAGAAAATCGGCACCTTCCTCGGCGGCCTGCGCGACGGCGAACTGTACGGGGTGCGCACCGAATCCGGGGCGGTGCTGTGCCCGGCCCTCGAATTCGACCCGGCCACCTCGGCACCCACGGGCGAACTGGTCCGGCTGGAACCGTTCGGCACGGTCGCGCACTGGACCTGGGTACCCACCCGGCCCGGGGACGAGATCGCCGCCGATCACTTCGCCTGGGCACTGATCGCCATCGACGGCACCGCGGGCACCCTGTTCCATGCCGTGGATACCGGCGGCGACCCGGGACTGCTGTCCGCCGGACTGCGGGTGCGCCCGCGCTGGCGGGCGGAACGTGGGGGCAGTATCCGCGATATCGTCTGCTTCGAACCGGTGGAGGCGTGATGAGCACCCTGCCCACCCCGGTGGAATCGTTCACCAGCCCGCACAAGGTGGATTACACCTTCGTCGCCGGAACCGGCCGGTCGACCTTCCTGCGCGGACTGAAACACCGCAGCCTGCTGGCCCGCCGCTGCGGGACCTGCGAGCGGGTGTACCTGCCCGCGCCCGAGTTCTGCTCGCGCTGCCTCGTCGAACTGTCCGAGCCGTTCGAACTGGGCGGCAACGGGGTCGTGAAAACCTTCTGCGTGGTGAACTTCCCGTTCCCCGGCCAGACGATCGACCCGCCGTACCTGGTCGCCTACATCCAGGTGGACGGCGCGGACACCACCCTCATGCACCTGATCCGGGATGTCGAGCTGAGCGAGGTCCATATCGGGATGCGGGTGGAACCGGTGTGGTGCGCCGACGAGGATCTGGACACCTCCATGAACAGCATTCGCTACTACCGGCCGATCACGGGAGGTTCCGATGCGTGAGATCGCGGTGGTGGCATTCGCGCAGTCACCGGGTATGGCGGCCGATCGCCGCGACGATATGGCCGAAATCCTGCTGCCGGTGATGCGGGAAGCCCTGGCCTCGGCGGGAATCGACCGCACCGAGGTCGATTTCTGGACCTCCGGCAGCCATGATTTCCACGAGGGGCGCACGTTCGCCTATATCGAATCGCTGGACGCGGTGGGCGCGTGGCCGCCGATCTCCGAATCGCATGTGGAGATGGACGCGGCGTGGGCGGCCTACGAGGCGTGGTCGTGGCTGCAACTCGGCGAGGGCGAGATCGCGGTCGTCTACGGGGTCGGGCGCGGATCGCTGGCGCACGACCTGGACCAGGTGGCCGGAACCCAGCTCGACCCCTACTTCCTGGCCCCGCTGCGGCCGCATCAGGACGCGCTCGCCGCGCTCCAGGCGCAGGCGCTGATCGCGGCCGGCGCGCTGGACGAGAAACAGATGGCCGAGGTGGTCGCGCGGGCCCGTGCCGGTGCGGTGGGTAACCCGGCCGCGCAGGTAGCGGGCGAGGTGACGGTGGACGAACTGCTGGCCGCGCCGTATCTGGCGTCGCCACTGCGCGAACACGACCGCGGGCCCATCGGCGATGCCGCCGCCGTGCTCGTCCTGGCCGCCGGCGATACCGCCCGGCGGCTGGCGCGGCGCCCGGCCTGGGTACGCGGCGCCGACCACCGGATGGATTCGCACTATCCGGGCACCCGGGATCTCACCCGCGCCGATACCGTCGGGATCGCGGCGGCCAAGGCGGCGCAGCAGGCCGGTTTCGGCGCCCGCGACGTCCAGATCGCCGAATTGCACACCGAATACAGCTACCAGGAACCGTTCCTGGCCGAAATTCTCGGATTGTCCGGCGCGGCAATCAACCCCGGTGGCGGACCACTGGTCGCCCGCCCCACCACGGCGACCGGGCTGATCCGGATCGGCGACGCCGCCCGGCACATCCTGAACGGTCGCGCGGATCGCGCCCTGGCGCATGCCACCAGCGGGCCCGCGCTCCAGCAGAACATGATCTGCCTTTTGGAGGGAGACCGATGAAACTCGCGGTCGTCGGCATCGGCCAGAGCAAACAGGCCAAGAAACGCAAGGTCACCATCGGCGCCATGGTGCGCGAGGCCGTGGACGAGGCGATGGCCGACGCCGAACTGGAATTCGGCGAGATCGACGCGATCGTGCTGTCGAAAACGCCGGACCTGTTCGATGGGGTGATGAACCCGGAGCTGTATCTGGCCGATGCCATCGGGGCGCGCGGACTGCCCGTGACCCGGGTGTTCACCGGTGGCAGCGTCGGTGGGCACGCGGCGATCTACGGGGCCCACCTGGTGCAGGCGGGCCTGGCGCGGCGGGTGCTGGTGGTGGCGTATTCGAAAGAGTCCGAAGGTGATTTCACCTGGGCGCTGTCGCGCGGGCTGCCGTTCAGCGCCCAGCTGGGCGCGGGGGCGGGCGCGCATTTCGCGCCGGTGATCCGGGAGTACATCCGCCGGTCGGAAGCGCCCGAGCACATCGGCTGGCAGATCGCGGTGAACCACCGGCTGAATGCGACGCGAAACCCCTACGCGCACATCCAGTTACCCGATATCACCGTCGAGCAGGTACGGGAATCGCGGATGCTGTGGGATCCGATCCGGTTCCTGGAATCGTGCCCGTCCTCGGACGGTTCGTGCGCGGTGGTGATCACCGGCGCGGACGATGCCCACCACACCGGTCGCCCACCGGCCTGGATCCACGGCATGTCCTGGCGCACCGAGACCGGGCATTTCGCGGGCCGCGACGAGGTGAATCCCGAGGCCGGGCGGCTGTGCGCCGCCGACGCCTACCGGCAGGCCGGGATCACCGATCCGGCGCGCGAGATCGATACCGCCGAGCTCTACATCCCCTACAGCTGGTTCGAACCGATCTGGCTGGAGAACGTGGGGCTGGCCGAGGTCGGCGCAGGCTGGAAGGTGGTCGATTCCGGGCGGACCGCGTTCGGCGGGTCGCTGCCCATCAATCCCTCCGGCGGCGTGCTCTCCGGAAACCCCACGGGCGCAACCGGTTTGATCCGCTTCGCCGAAGCGGCCATGCAGGTGCGCGGGACCGCGGGCGAGCACCAGGTGCCGGACGCGCGGCTTGCGGTCGGGCACGCGATGGGCGGGGCCGCCCAGTTCCACGCCCTGTGGGTGGTCGGTTCCGAACCTCCGCAATCCTGACCGGCACGATCGCGGCACACAGGGCCGCACCGAAACGAGGAGAGAACATGACCGAGCGGGTATATGTCGCCGGTGTCGGGATGACGAAGTTCGAGAAGATCCAGTCGCGGGACTGGACCTACCCGGAGATGGTCGCCGAGGCGGTGCACCAGGCGCTCGGCGACGCCGGGGTGACCTACGACCGGGTGCAGCGCGCCGCCGTCGGCTACGTATTCCAGCCGTCCACGGCGGGTCAGCGGGCGCTGTACGAGATCGGGCTCACCGGGATCCCGATGGTGAACGTGAACAACAACTGTGCCACCGGGTCGAGTGCGCTGGTGCTCGCGCGGGAATGGGTGCAGGCGGGGCTGGCCGATATCGTGCTCGCGGTCGGGTTCGAGCAGATGACCAAACAGGCGATGTCCGGTGACGGCAGCGTCCCGAAGGTCACCACCGTCGATTGGCATATGGACGCCCTGAAAGCCGCCGCGGGGTTCAGCGCCGCACCGATGACCGCGCAGTTCTTCGGGGCCGCCGCCAACGAGCACATGAAGCGGTACGGGACCACCCGCGAACAGCTCGCGCAGGTCGCGGTGAAGAACCACGAACACTCCACCCGCAACCCGAAAGCCCAGTTCCAGGACGCCTACACCCTCGACCAGGTGCTCGGCGACAAACTGGTCTCCGATCCGCTCACCCGGTCCCAGTGCTCCCCCATGTCCGACGGGGCCGGGGCGGCGGTGCTGGTGAGTGAACGGTACGTGCGCGAACACGGACTCGACCGGGCGGTGCCGATCCTGGCCCAGGAACTGGTGACCGATACCGGAGCGTCCTTCGAATCGGGTTCGATGATCGATGTGGTGGGCGCGCCCATGGCCCGGCTCGCCGGGCAGCGGGTGCTCGAGAGCGCGGGGGTCGGGATCGACGAGATCGACGTTCTCGAACTGCACGACTGCTTCTCGATCAACGAACTGCTCACCTACGAGGCGCTCGGTATGTGCGGCGAAGGTGAATCGGGCGCACTGGTCGAATCCGGGGCCACCACCTACGGCGGCCGCTGGGTGGTGAACCCGTCGGGCGGGCTCATCTCCAAGGGGCATCCGCTGGGCGCCACCGGGCTGGCACAGTGCGCCGAACTCGTCACGCAGGTGCGGGGCGCGGCGGGCGACCGGCAGGTGGCCGGCGCACGGCTCGGATTGGCACATAATCTCGGGCTCGGCGGCGCCTGTGTGGTGACCCTCTACGGCGCGCCCGGCGCCGTCTCCTAGAGTTCTCGGTCATGACGCGAAGCCGGGTGCGGACGGGTCGGGACGAACGCCCGCCCGCACCCCCGCGCGCGCAACCGGGCACCGGAGACGACGCGGGCTCGTTCGCCCCGGACTCCGACCTCCCCACCGATCAACGCCTCGTCCTCGCCGCGGAACGCCTGTTCGCCGAACGCGGTATCGACGCGGTCTCCCTGCGTTCGGTGATGGCCGAGGCGGGGGCGAACGTCGCCTCGGTGCATTACCATTTCGGCTCCAAGGACGCCCTGGTCGAGGCGCTGATCAGCCGCCGCAGCGAGCAATTGCACGCCCGCCGCGCCGAATTGCTCGACGCCGTCGAGGAATCCGGGACGCCGGATGCCCGCGCCCTCGCCGAGGCCTTCGTCCGCCCGGTCGGCGAACTGGCGGCCGCCGGCGGTACGCCGTGGATCCGCCTGGTCGCCGGCATCATGAGTAGTAATCACCCCGCCCTCACCCGGCTGACCGAAGGTTTCGCCCCGCAGGCCCGCCGCTTCAACGATCTACTGCAGCGAGTCGCCCCGGAGACGTCCCCGCGCACCATCCGCTTCCGCCTCACCCAGGCCATGAACCTGACGTTTCAAACCCTGGGCGACCCGGAAGGCCTGCAGGGCATGCTCGCCCTCAGCGGTACCCGCCTCTCCCCCGCCGAATTGCTCAGCGAACTCATCGACACGGTCACCGCGATCCTCACCGGTCCACCCGACCGCTGAGCGACCGGCCCATCGACCGATCGGCACGCCCGGTACACACCCGCGTGTACACTTTCGATATGGACGATAAGCTGAGCATTCGCGAGGCTCGCGCGCAATTGCCCTCCGTCGTGAACGCCGCCAGCCAGGACGGGCATGTCACAGTGATCACGCGCGGCGGCGAACCGGCAGCGGCAGTCATTCCACTGTTCATGCTCGCCAAACTCGAGGAATGGGAAGACGAGCAGCTCGGCCGCATGGCCGATGACGCCCTCGCCGAAGGCGGTGAGCCCGAACGCATCACGCTGGGCCAGATGATGGACGAGGTGCTTGCCTCCGAGAATGATGCTGTCGCGTGAAATACGAGTTCGCCTGGACTCCCGCGGCCCGACGCGCTCTTCGGGCGATCCCGCAGGAAGATGCCTTACGCCTGCTGGTGGCCCTCACCCTGTTGGGTGACGACCCCTACCGCCGTGACGGCGTAGACGTCAAAGCCCTCACCGGCCGGAGCGGATTCCGGCTGCGAGTCGGAAATTACCGTGTCGTTTACGAAGTCGACGACGGCAAACTGATCATCCTGGTCGTATCTGCCGGGCATCGCCGAGATATCTACGAACGGTAGATGTCGATGCTGCCGAGGCCGGTCGGCAGCGGCGGGGAGTGGCAGCTTCGCCGGCTCCCCGCCGCCCGAGGCCGTTGAGTGCCGGTTTCGACGGACCCGCTGTGCATGCCGGACGCGAAACCGGTACGTCGACGGTCCGGATCAGGGCACCGCGCAACCCGTGCCCGCGTTGATTCCGGTGCGGACCTCGATGGGTGCGCTGGTGACGGTGACGCCGCCCTGTTCCGCGCTGATGAAATGGGTCCCCGGGTTGGGCGGGGTCCAGGTAGTGGTCGCGATAATGCCGTTCGGGGTCGCGACCGGCGGATTGAAGCCGACCACCACGCCGTTGTCGCGGAAGGTCACCGGTTGCGTGTTGTTGTTGACCGCGGCCCGCACCTGATAAGAGCAGGTAGTGCCGAAGGGAGTGCTGATGCCCATGCTCCGGCCCGGATCGGCGCCCACGTTCTGCGGTACCGCGCCGGCGCCGGGGGCCGCGAGGACGAGGGCGGTGGCGACGGCGCCGAGGCCGGTAACCGCGGCTGCGCCCCGTACCGCCCGCTGCCTGGTGCGGGAACTGCTCTGGGTCGTAGTCATCGTTGATCACATCCCAACTGGTTCCATCGTGCGGACCCGGATGGCCCGCTCGCGAGCTGTTGTCGTGGAGCTGTGTCCAGCGTGTCAGTGCTGCGATGGTTCGTTGTCGACGATCCTCAACGGCGGTACCCAGTCTGATCCGGTTCACCGGACGGGTCCACGGTTTCGCCGGCATCGGTGTGATAACGACGGCGCGAATCGCCGTGTGACCGGGCAGGTTGTCCTACCCGGTCACACGGCGACGCTCAGTTCACCTGCCGGCCCTCGCCCCAATACCGGGCGCGCAGTGCCTTCTTGTCCGGTTTGCCCAGCGGGCTCACCGGGATGCTGTCGGCGAAATCGACGGTCTTCGGCGTGTAGACCGCACCCTTGCGGTCCTTGACCAGGGCCTGCAATTCCTCGACCGCCACCGACTGACCATCCCGCAGGACGACCACCGCCTTGACTGCCTCGCCCCATTTGTCGTCCGGCACACCGATCACGGCCGCGGCGCTCACCGCCGGATGCGCCGAGAGCACATCCTCGACCTCGCGGGGGTAGACGTTGAAACCGCCGGAAACGATCATGTCCTTCTTGCGGTCGACGATGTAGAGGAAACCCTCCTCGTCCTGGCGGGCGATATCACCGGTGTGCAGCCAGCCGAATTCCGTTGCCTCGGCGGTCTGTTCGGGCTTGTTCAGGTAACCGTTCATCACCAGCGGACCGCGCACGCACACCTCACCCGGTTCGCCCTGAGGCACCTCGTTGCCCTTCTCGTCGAGCAGGGCGACGTCGAGCCACGGCACCGGGCGGCCACAACTGGCCAGCCGCTCCGGCTTGTTCAGGTCGTGGTCGCCGCGGCGCAGCACCGAGATCGTCATCGGGCTCTCGGCCTGGCCGTAGAACTGGAAGAATATGGGCCCGAACCTGCGGATCGCCTCGGCGAGCCGGGTCGGCGAAATCGCGGAGGCACCGTAGAAGACGGTCTGCAGGCTGGACAGGTCGTACTTGTCGAGATCGGGGCTGTCGAGCAGCGCGTACAGCATGGTGGGCACGAGCATGGTCGCGGTGATCTTGTACTTCTCGATCGCCTCGAGGACCTTGGCCGGGTGGAAGTACGGCAGCACCACGATGGAGCCACCTTGCTGGGCGGTGGGGTTCCAGAAAGCGGCGCCGGCATGGCTGAGCGGGGTGCACACCAGGAAGCGGACCTCGTCCGGCCATTCCCATTCGGTCATCTGGATGCGCAGCATGGTGGTGCTGCCGCGGAAGCTCATCTCCACGCCCTTGGGCTTACCGGTGGTGCCGCCGGTGTAGGCGAGGCTCATCGTCTCGTTGGGGTCGACCTGCGGACCCCGCAGCGGGGCGGGGGTGAAACCGGCGGCGAGTTCGATGAGGTCGGTACCCGACTCCGACGGCCCGAACGAGAACAGGTTCCGCAGGCCGGGGACCTTGTCCCGCAACTGCGCGGCGCGCTCGTCGAAACCGGCGGGGTCGTAGATCAGGGTTTCCACCCCGGCATCGGTGAGGACATAGGCGTGGTCGTCGAGCGAGCCCATCGGATGCAGTGCCATCGCCCGCGACCCGTTCACGTTGTTGGCACCCTGGGCGAAGATCACCTCCGGCCGGTTCGCCGAGAGCACGGCCACCGGCGAGCCGACGCCCAGGCCGGCCGAGGCCAGTGCCTGCGCGAACCGGCTGATCTGATCACGCACGTCGCGATAGGTCAGGGTGGCGTCGTCGATATGGACCGCGGTGCGGTCGGCGTAACGCTCGAGCGCCTTGCCCAGCAGGTCCACCGCCAGGGGCTCGCGGTGCAGGAGGGCGGTGTCGTCGACATGCGGTTCAGTGTTCATTCGTCTGCCTTTCGAGCCTGCTCGCACGAGCGGCCCTGCGATGTTGACCGGCGCTCCGGCGCGGGGCCGCCGAACCGCCGGCGACCCCGCGAGGCGCCGCGGCCCGGCACCCGCGCCGGGGCTCGCAAACCGGAAAAACTATAACACGTTCTACTTCAATTCCGCGGTGGATCCCCGGACCCGGACATACCGGCCAGCGCCGAACGGCACGCCTCCACATAGCCACGCACCAGGGGCCGCCCGTCCGCCCGCCGCCAGGCCAGCGCCAGTTCGCTCGGCCCGATCCCTCGCACCGGGCGCACGACGACGCCCGCGTGCGCGACCAGCGGGGCGTTGCCCGCCGCCAGCAGTACCACACCGTCGCCGTTCAGCACGGATTCGTAGGTTTCCTCCGTACTCGAGATCTCGCCGCCGATGATCGCCGGCCGCCCGCCGCGCTCCTCGACCGCGAGGAAATGATTCCGCAGCGCGGGCGCCGATTCGGGGAGTGCGAGAAACGGCTCGTCGAGCAGATCGGTGAAGTCGATGAGGTCGCGGCTCGCCAGCTCATGCGCTTCCGGCAGCGCCACCACGCGCGGCTCGCGGGCCACCACGACCCAGTCGTAGCGCCGCGCATCGGCCAACGGCAGCCAGACGTAGGCCACATCGCTGGATCCGTCGGCGAGCCCGGTGCTGGGGTCCGTCCAGCCGACCTGGCGCAGAACCGGTTTGGCCGCCGGAAACGCGGCCGCGAATCGCGACCGGACCGCCGGGAGCAGCCCCCGGCCCGGACTGGTGCTGATGCCGATCGTCAGGGTCGCCCGCTGACCGGCCTTCGCCAGCTCCACATCCGCACTGGCGGCGTCCCAGGCGGCGAGTACACGGCGGGCGTGCGGCAGTAGCGCCTCGCCCACCGGAGTCAGCCGGACGGAACGCCCGGTCCGGTCGAACAGCGGTGCGCCCAATTGCTGTTCGAGTGCGCGGATCTGTTTGCTCAGCGCCGGCTGCGACACGAACAGGCGCTGTGCCGCGCGGGTGAAGTTCGATTCTTCGGCCACCGCGGTGAAATAGCGCAGCTCGCGTCCGTGGACATCCATAACCAACGGTTATCACACCGGGTCTTGGACACCTTCCCGACGACACCGCAGGATCGTTCTCGAAGCACGAACCAAGAGGAGACGAGACGTGAGCAATCCCAAGATCTGGCTGATCACCGGCGCCACCAGCGGTTTCGGCCGCGCACTCACACAGGCCGCGATCGACGCCGGCGATACCGTGATCGCGGTGGCCCGCCGCACCGCCGCCCTCGACGATCTGGTCGCCGCCTACCCGGACCAGATCGATCCGGTGGCTCTCGATGTCACCGATACCGCGCGGATCGAGACCGTCGTCGCCGAGATCACCGCGCGGCACGGCCGCATCGACGTCCTGGTCAACAACGCCGGCCGGACGCAGGTGGGCGCCGCGGAGGAAACCACCGACCGGGAACTCCGCGACCTGTTCGACCTGCACTTCTTCGGCCCGGCCGCGCTCACCCGTGCCGTCCTGCCCGGTATGCGCGCGCAGGGGTCGGGCGCCGTGGTCATGATGAGCAGCGTCGGCGGGCAGATGTCGTTCGCGGGCTTCTCGGCCTACAGCGCCACGAAGTTCGCGCTGGAGGGCTACGCGGAAGCACTGGCCGACGAGGTCGCTCCGTTCGGGATCCGCGTGCTGGTGGTGGAACCCGGGGCCTTCCGCACCGGCCTGTTCGGGCCGGGCGCGGCCTACTTCAGCGCCGAGATGGCGGAATACGCGGAAACCGCGGGAGCCACGCGCCGGATGGTCGAGAACGGCGACGGCACCCAGCCGGGCGATCCCGCCAAGGCGGCCGCCGCCATCCGGGCCGCGCTCGATGCCGACCACACGCCACTGCACCTGCCGTTGGGCGAGGATGCCGTGGATACGGTGCTCGGCCACCTGGACGGCGTCCGCGAGGAGGTTACGGCGTGGGAAAAGGTCACGCGCGCAACCGCGTTCGACTGAATCTCCGCGGTCAGTCCCGGGTGACCGCCCCGTCGACCCGCCGCCAGATGCCGAGCGGGTTCTCCGTGCGGATCTCGTCGGCGAGCAGTTCCTCGGGCACGTTCTGGTAGCTCACCGGCCGCAGGAAACGTTCGATGGCACGGGTGCCCACCGAGGTGGTGGCGGGTGCGGAGGTGGCCGGGTACGGACCGCCGTGGACGACGGCGTGCCCGACCTCCACACCGGTGGGCCAGCCGTCGAACAGCACCCGCCCGGCGATCAGTTCCAGTTTGCCCACCAGCGCCCGCGCCGTTTCCCGGTCGGCGGCGGTGGCGTGCACCGTGGCGGTGAGCTGACCCTCCAGCTCGTCGGCCAGTACGAGCAGTTCGGCGGGGTCGGCGGCGCGCACGATGATCGAGCTCGGGCCGAAGACTTCCTCCTGGAGTTCGCGGGCGGCGCGGAACCGTTCGGCGGTGGTGACGAACAGATGCGGATCGCCGGAGCAGCGCGTGCCGCCCGCGGCGCCGGTCGCCGCGAGTTCCACCCCGTCGGTCTCGGTCAGCCGCTCGACACCGGCCGCGAACGACCGGGCGATACCGGCGTTGAGCATGGGCGCGCCGGACGCCGACCCCACCGCCTCCCGTGCCGCGGTGACGAATTCGTCCGCACCCGGGCCGTCGGCCAGGAAGATCAGCCCCGGGCTGGTGCACAGCTGGCCGACACCGGTGGTCAGCGAGGCCACGAACTCCGCGCCCAGCCGGGCACCGTGTTCGGCGAGCGCGCCGGGAAGTACGAAAACCGGGTTGACGCTGGACATTTCGGCGAAGACCGGAATCGGCACCGGGCGGGCGGCCGCGGCCGCGGTCAGGGCCAGCCCGGCCTGCCGGGAGCCGGTGAAACCGACCGCGCGGATATTCGGGTCTCCGACGAGCGCGAGACCGGTTTCGACGCCGCCGTGCAGCAGCGCGAAGGTTCCCTCGGGCAGCTCGTGTTCGCGGACTGCCGCCAGCACCGCCCGCGCCACCAGTTCGGAGGTTCCGGGATGCGCGGGATGCGCCTTCACCACCACCGGCGACCCGGCCGCGAGCGCGGAGGCGGTATCGCCACCGGCGACCGAGAAGGCCAGCGGGAAATTGCTCGCCGCGAAGACGGCCACCGGGCCCAGCGGGATACGGCGCTGCCGCAGATCGGGTTTGGGCAGCGGGGTGCGCGCCGGATCGGGCCGGTCGAGGCGGGCGCCGGTCCAGCTGCCCTCGCGGACGACGTCGGCGAAGAGCCGGAGCTGGCCGGTGGTCCGGCCGATCTCACCGCGGATACGCGCCTCGGGCAGGCCGGATTCGGCGACGGCCCGCTGGACCAGGGCCTCCCCCAGATTCTCGATTTCCCGCGCGATGCTGTCGAGGAAGGCGGCGCGGCGGGTGAAATCGGTGGTCCGGTATTCGGCGAAGGCTGCCCAGGCCGCCGCGGCGGCGCGGGCGACGGTGGCGGCGTCGGCCGCCCGGTACTCCGGTTCGAGGGTGGCACCGGTCGCCGGGTTCACCGCGCGGAATGCCCCGGTGCTACCGGGTACCTCGGCCGTTCCGACGAGATTGGCGCCGGTGAGGAGTTCGGCGGTGGTCATCAGCTCACCTTCTTCACGAGATCGGCCAGTTCGGCCAGTTCGGATTCGTCGAGGTCGGTCAGCGGGCTGCGCACCGGGCCCGCCGGACGGCCCACGACCTTCATACCCGCTTTGATGATGCTCACGGCGTACCCGGGTTTGCGGTTGCGCAGGTCGCAGTACGGGATCACGAACTCGTTCAGCGCGTTCAGCACGAACGCGGTATCCCCGCGGCGCAGGGCGTTGTAGAACGCGAGCGCGAATTCGGGGACGAAGTTGTAGATGGCGGAGGAGTAAGTGGTGACACCCAGCGCCAGGTAGGGCAGCGCGAACATTTCCGCGGTCGGCAGCCCGCCCACATAGGTGAGACGGTCACCGACGCCCGCGTAGATCCGGGTCATCTGTTCGATATTGCCGATACCGTCCTTGAAACCGACCAGGTTCGGGCAGCGGTCGGCCAGCTCGGCCACCGCCGATTCGGAGTAGGCGGCATTGGCGCGGGAGTAGATGATCACGCCGAGGTCGGTGGCCGCGCAGACCTGTCGCACATGCTCGACGAGGCCTTCCTGGCTCGCCTCGGTGAGGTAGGGCGGAAGCAGCAGAATGCCGTGGGCGCCGGCGCGCTCGGCGGAGCGGGCCATCTCGACCGCGGTCGCGGTGCCGTAACCGGCGGGCGCGATCACCGGCAGTCCTTCGGGCGCCTCCTGCACCGCGGCGGTGACGACCTGTTCGACCTCGGCCGGGGTGAGGGAGAAGAACTCGCCGGTACCGCCGGCGGCGAACAGGCCGGAGGCGTCGTAGCCGCCGAGCCAGGCGATGTTCTCCCGGTAGGCGGCTTCGTCGAAGGAGCCGTCGGCCCGCAGATGGGTGACCGGGAAAGACAGCAGGCCGGAGCCCAGCTTCCTGGCGATTTCCTGCGGAGAGGCAGTGGTCATGGCGTGCGCTCCTGTTCGGGGGGACCTGCTGACCTCACCCTAGGAAGCATCTATGATTCACGTCCAACACTGATTACATATCTATCAATACAAGGTCGGTATCGGATGTTCACGTTTGTCCAGCTCACCCATTTCGTCGCCGTGGCAGAGGAATTGCATTTCGGCCGCGCCGCCGAACGGCTGCGCATGACCCAGCCGCCGCTGAGCCGGCAGATCCAGCTGCTGGAGAAGGAAGTGGGCGCGGAACTGTTCGACCGGTCGAATCGCACCGTGAAACTCACCCGCGCCGGGCGCGCGTTCCTGCTCGACGCCCGCCGCCTGCTCCAGCAGGCCGAACGGGCCGCGCTCTCGGTCCGGCGGGTCTCGGCGGGTACCGGCGGTGTCCTGCGCCTCGGTTTCACCGGGGCGAGCGTGCACTCCGGGCTGCCCCGGGTCCTGGCCGCGGCGCGGGCGGCGCTTCCCGATGTCGATGTGGAGTTGCGCGAGATGGTGACGATGGACCAGGTGGAGGCACTCTCCGAGGGGTCGCTGGATCTGGGCATGGTCCGGCCGCCGGTCACCCGGCCCGATCTGGTCACCCGCACGTTCGTGCGGGAGGGATTGATCGCGGCGATACCCGCAACCCATCCGCTCGCCGCGGATACGGGCGAACTGCCGGTAGGCGATCTACACGGTGCGGACATGGTGATGCACGCACCGGTGGAGGCGCGGTACTTCCACGAACTGGTCACCTCGGTATTGCATGCCGCGGCCGTTGTCCCGGTGGTCACGCAGTACATGACCCAGGTGCACAGCATCCTCGCGCTGGTGAACTTGGGCTGGGGTGTGGCGCTGGTGCCCGAATCCGCCGCGGGGATGCGGTTCGATCAGGTGACGTACCGGCCGCTCGCCGAAGTGGGCGCACGGGTCGAACTCGACCTGGTGTGGCGGCAGGGGAACGAGAACCCCGCCATGGCCCGGCTCATGCCGGAACTGGTGGCGGCGGATACCCAGGGTTCCGCGGGTGGCGGCCGGCGGCTACCCGGCGAGTATCACGAGGCCGCCGACCGGCGTGCCGGAAATTCCGATACCTTTCCTGTATCAATTCATCCGTAATTAGTGTTGGACTGGAATCACCCGTGCTCTTTACATTCTCTCTGTGAGGCGAGTCACCCGCCCTCAGTAGTCCATTTCCACGGCACCCCGTGAGCGCGGTGGTGGTTCGACCGAAAGGAGTGAACGATGCCGTTCACTCAACAGCCGACGGCGGAACTCGAGTCCGCTGTGTCGAAATTCTTTCGACGCGTCGTACCGCTGTTCATCATCATGCTGATCTGCAATCAGCTCAATCGATCCAATATCGGCTATGCCCGCGAGTATCTCGAGGCCGATGTCGGTATCGGCGCCGCCGCCTACGGTTTCGGCGCCGGTGTCTTCTTCATCGCCTACGCGCTGTTCGAACTGCCGAGCAACGTGATGATGGAAAAGTACGGTGCGCGTATCTGGCTCACCCGGATCATGATCAGCTGGGGTCTGGTCTCGGCCGCCATGATGTTCGTGCAGAACGCCACCATGTTCTACGTGCTGCGCTTCCTGCTCGGTGCGGCCGAGGCCGGTTTCTTCCCGGCCGTCATCTTCTACCTGGCCAAATGGCTGCCCAACAGTCACCGCGGCCGCGCCACCGCGCTGTTCGTCGCCGGATCCTCGGTCGCCGCCGCCATTTCCGGCCCGCTGTCCGGGCCGCTGCTCTCGCTCGACGACACCCTCGGCCTGCACGGCTGGCAGTGGCTGTTCGGGATCGAGGGGGCGGTATCGGTACTCGTCGGCATCATCGCCTACGCATTCCTCGATTCTCATATCAAGGATGCGAAATGGCTGACGGCAGGTGAAAAGAAAGCGCTCGTCGACACCATTTCCGCCGAGGAAACCGATAAAGCGGCCAATTCCGGTGTCTCGCACCGCGCGTCCCGGTGGCGGATGCTGCTGGATCCGAAGCTGATGCTGTTCTGCTGGATCTATTTCGCGATCCAATTGTCGATCTATGCGAACACCTTCTGGCTGCCCTCGATCATCCGGCGCATCGACGGCGTGAACGATATAACCGTCGGCCTGCTCTCCTCGCTGCCGTGGATCTGCGCGGTGGTCGCCATGTACGTCTCGGCCCGGATCGGCGACCGCACCGGCAACCGCAAACCGCTGCTCATCATCGCGCTGCTGACGGCCGCCGTCGGCACCTATTTCGCCGCCATCGCCTCGCCGTGGCTCGCGCTGGTGTTCCTGTGCATCGCCGCAATGGGCTTCAAGAGTGCCTCGCCGCTGTTCTGGTCCATCCCGCAATCCGGTCTGCATCCGCTGGTGCTGGCGCCCGCCATCGCGATCATCAACTCGATCGGCAACCTGGGCGGGTTCGTCGCACCGTACGGGTTCGGGCTGGTGAAGGAGGCCACCGGCGAGGTGACCTGGGGTCTGTACGCACTCGCCGCGGCATCGGTGCTGGCGGCCGCCTCGGTGCTGCTGGTCCGCCGGGCCGGGAATCGGCAGGAACTCGCCCATCCCACGCCCGAACCGACCGCGTCGACCTCCCCGTCCACCACAGAATCGCCGGCCGCGGAAACCGGCCGCACCGGCGCCGTCACAACCCTGGAGAAGCGCGCATGACCACCCCGACCCGCACCCCTCGCATCACCGATATGCGCGTCGTGCCGATCGCCGGACACGACAGCATGCTGCTCAACCTCAGCGGCGCCCACGCCCCCTACTTCACCCGCAACCTGGTGATCCTCACCGATACCGACGGCCGCACCGGCGTCGGCGAAGTGCCCGGCGGCGAACGGATCCGCGCGACCCTCTCCGATGCGCGCGATCTGGTACTCGGCCGGTCGGTCGGCGAATACCACGCCGTGCTGGCCGATATCCGCCGCACCTTCGCGGCCCGCGACGCCGGCGGCCGCGGGAACCAGACCTTCGACCTGCGGGTCACCGTACACGCGGTGACCGCGGTGGAATCGGCCCTGCTCGACCTGCTCGGGCAGCACCTCGAGGTACCGGTCGCGGCGCTGCTCGGTGAGGGTGTGCAGCGCGAACGGGTGCCGGCGCTGGGTTATCTGTTCTTCATCGGCGACCGCCACCGCACCGATCTGGCCTACCGGTCCGGCGCCGACGAACCCACCGGCGCCGACGAGTGGATGCGGCTGCGGCACGAGGAAGCGCTCACCCCGGACGCCGTGGTCGCGCTGGCCCGGGCCGCCCGGCAGCGCTACGGTTTCCGCGATTTCAAACTCAAGGGCGGTGTGCTGCCCGGTCCGGAAGAGGCCGCGGCCGTCCGCGCACTGGCCGAGGAATTCCCGGACGCCCGGATCACCCTCGACCCCAACGGCGGCTGGCTGCTGCGCGAGGCGATTCCGCTGTGCCGGGACCTGCGCGATGTACTCGCCTACGCCGAAGACCCGGTCGGACCCGAGGGTGCGTTCTCGGGTCGTGAGGTGATGGCCGAGTTCAAACGGGCCACGGGATTGCCGACCGCCACCAATATGATCGCCACCGACTGGCGCGAACTCGGGCATACCGTGCGCGCCGGGGCCGTGGACATTCCGCTGGCCGACCCGCATTTCTGGACGATGGCCGGTTCGGTGCGGGTGGCTCAGTTGTGCGACGCCTGGGGGCTCACCTGGGGTTCACACTCCAACAACCATTTCGATGTCTCGCTGGCCATGTTCACCCACGTGGCCGCCGCGGCACCCGGCGAGATCACCGCGATCGATACGCACTGGATCTGGCAGGACGGGCAGCGCATCACCCGCGACCCGTACCGGATCGTCGACGGCGAACTCACCGTTCCACAGCGCCCCGGCCTGGGCATCGACCTCGACGAGGACCGGGTGGCCGCCGCGCACGAGTTGTATCAGCGGGAGGGCCTGGGTGAACGCAACGATGCCGCGACCATGCAGTACCTGATCCCCGGCTGGACCTTCGACAGCAAACGACCGGCCCTGAGCCGCTGAGATTTCCGGCCCGCCCGGCGTCGGATACATGTTCGCCCGCAGCCCGATCGGCTGCGGGCGAACGTGTCTGCGCAGCCGCACTTGCCCGAATAAACGGGGATATCTAATATCCCTTTTATGAAAATGGGCGAAGGCGTCGAATGGAGCCTGCACTGCTGCGTCACCCTGGCCTGGACAGAGGAGCAGTGGCCGGTTCCGATCGCCCGCCTCGCCGCGTGGTTCGACCTGCCGGTGGAATACCTGAAGAAGCGGCTACAGGCTCTCGTCCGCGCCGGGATACTCACCTCGACCCCCGGCATCCGGGGCGGGTTCGGCCTGGCCCGGCCGGCGGAGCAGATCAGCCTGCTCGATGTCGTGACCGCGATCGAAGGTGGTACCGACCCGTTCCGCTGCACCGAGATCCGGCAGCGCGGGCACAGCGGCCGCACCGCCACCGCGGATTTCGCCCATCCGTGCGGTATCGCGCTGGCCATGCGTCGCGCGGAGCTGGCCTGGCGGCGTGAACTCGCGGCGCAGACCATTGCCGATCTCGCCGCCGCGGCGCCGGCCGGCTCCGCGGAACGTACCCGGTGCGAGATCGCGAACGCGGGCAGGACCGGCTGACGAATCCGGAACCCCCTCGGAAGTCCCGGTACCGAGGGCGGGGACCCGATCGATCGCACGGTTCGGGATCGCCCGGGAACTATCCGAAACTGCACCGAAGAGGAGCCGAGTATGTCCGGAATAGTGGTGGTTGGCGGCGGTTTCGCCGGGGTGTGGAGCGCGGCCGGTGCGGTGCGCCTGGCGCGCATGGCGGGTCGTGAGCTGCCGGTCACCCTTGTCTCGCCCGGCGCCGATCTGGTGATCCGTCCTCGCCTGTACCAGGCCGAACCGGAACGGATGCGGGTCTCGCTGGATCGGATCCTCGGCCCCGTCGGCGTGCGCCGGATCGCGGCCGCGGCGACCGGCATCGATACCACCGAGCGGACCGTGACCACACTCGACGGCGCGGGCCGGACCGCCGAAATCGCCTACGACCGTGTGATTCTCGCGACCGGAAGCGAACTGGTCCGGCCGGATCTGCCCGGTGCCGAACTGCTGTTCGACGTAGACACCTTGCCCACGGCAACAGCGCTCGACGCCCATCTGAACCGGCTCCCCGGCCTGCCGCCCGGCGACGGCCGGTTCACCGCCGTCGTCGTCGGTGCGGGATTCACCGGCCTGGAGATCGCCACCGAACTCGTGGACCGGCTCGGTGCGCTCGCCGCGACCCGGGCGCCCGGCGATAGGGTCCGGGTGGTTCTGGTGGAGCGTGCCGACGTCATCGGACCGGAGCTCGGCCCCGGGCCGCGTGCGGAGATCACCGACGCCCTGGCTGCCCTGGGTGTGGAATCCCGGCTCGGAGTGAGCGTGGCGGCGGTGGAACCGGATCGGGTCATATTGTCCGACGGCACGCACCTCGCCACCCACACCACGGTCTGGACGGCGGGAGTGCGGGCCGGTGCGCTCACCGCCGATATCCCCGGAACTCACGACCGGCTGGGCCGGTTGGCGGTCGACGAGCACCTGGCGGTTACCGGAGTGCCCGGCGTCTACGCGGCCGGGGATACCGCCGCCGCGGCCGCCGAACCGGGACATCAGGTCATGCAGTGCTGCCAGCACGCCCTGCAACTGGGCAAATTCGCGGGCCACAACGCCGCCGCCGAGCTGCTGGGCCTTCCCGCCGTGCCGTTCACCGCGAGCCCCTACGTCACCTGCCTCGACCTGGGCTCCCACGGCGCGGTGTTCACCAACGGCTGGGACCGCCGGGTGGTGGCGACCGGCGCGGTCGCGAAGGACCGCAAGCGCAAGGTCAACGAACTGTGGATCTACCCGCCCACCGACGACCCGGACGAACTCCTGCGCCAAGCCGATTACCGGTTCTCGGTCCGTCAGATCGCCGAACCCCGGCCGGTATGAGCAGCCGGCGCCGTCGCTCGGTACCGGCGCCCATCCGAGCGCCGGTCACCACGCGCCGGCCAATTCCTTCTCCGCGACCTCGCCCGCGGGCAGATGAGCCCGGGAATACCGCAGAATCACCGCGGCACCCGACACTGCGACCAGTACCAGCACGCCGAGTAGCACCGGGTAGTCCGCTACCGGACTGAGCAGGCTCAACACCGACGGCAACAGGAACCCGAGGTACGCGAGCGCGTAGTACGCGCCGGTGAGGGCGGCGAGTTCGTGAGGCGCCGCCAGGCGTTGCAACTCCAGCAGGCCCGACACCAGCGCGATCCCGTACGCGCAGCCCAGCGCCAGCGCCGCGACCAGTGCCAGCGCGGGTGAGCGCACGATCGCGGCGAGTGTGCTGACCAGCAGGCCCGCCGGCATCAGCGTCATCGAGACGAGCACCGCGCGGGCACTGGACGGGCGGTCGAGCCGTTTCGCCAGCGGTTGCACCAGAGTGCCCGCAACCAGAGTGCCGACCGTCAGGATGGTCGAATACAACAGGCTCCACTGCCCGACCCGGTCGCCGACGAGCTGCGGCATGATCGCGTAGGCCACCGCCGCCGAACCGAAGATCCACGGCGCCATCGGCATGATCACTCGGCGGAAACGCGGATGGCGTAACCCGGCGAACTGCCCGCGGGCAGGCGGCCCCGCCACTCCGGTTTCCGGCACGCACAACACGAACGGCAGGACCGCCAGCGCGAGCAGTGCGTGCACGAGATAGGGCGTGACCATCGGCGCCGGCCCCCATTGCGCGAGTCCACCGGCCACGGCCGCGCCCAGTGCGAAACCCGCGGTGAGCCAGAGTGCGGCGCGGCGGGCGCCCGTTCCGGGAGCCGCACCGGCGCGGTCGCACAGTTCGGTGACCCAAGTGGTGCCGACCGCCATGGCCACCGCGACCCCGAATCCCGTGATCAGCCGGCCCACGCCGATCCAGCCCACCCCGGACACCCCGGCCGCCAGGAGCAGGCTGGCGACCAGGGAGGCCAGTACGCCGCTGAGCGCGACCGGGCGCCGGCCGAAACGCTCGGACAGTCCGCCCGTCACCAGCAGGCCGGGAACCAGGCCCACCACGTAGGCACCGAGCAGGGCGTTCACGGTCAGCGCCGAATAACCGGCGTCCCGGTACATCACCAGCAGCGGGGTGAACTGGTTACCGCCCCACGCGGAAACAAAGATCGCGGCCAGGGCCGCCGGCCAGGAGCGGCTCGTCATCGCCGATGCGTCCCGTCCAGGTGTGCCCGCAGCGCGGTGGTGAACGCGGCGGCATCCCCGGATTCGATGATCTCGATGAGCTCGCCGTGTTCGCGCAGCACCACCGGGATGTGGTCGGGTACCGGGCCCAATGCGGCCACGTTCATCCGGCGCTGCCGATCGGCCAGCCCGGTGTAGAACCGGATCAGCAAGGAATTTCCACCGGCCTCGACCAGAGTGCGATGGAACCGTTCGTCGGCCTCGGCGAAGGCTTGCAGATCCGCCCTCTCCGCCTGCTCGCGCTGTACCTGGAGCGCGGCCCGCAGTTTTTCGACGGCAGCCGGCACGCGTTCCGTAGCGCGTAGCAGCCGGCGGACCGCGGCGCTCTCCACCGCCTCCCGGGCGTCGAGCACATCCTCGGCTTCCCCCGGCGGGACCGGCGCCACGATCGCGCCGCGTTTCGGCACGAGCGTCAGCAGTTCCTCCGCCTGCAGCCGGACGAACGCCTCACGCACCGGGGTTCGGCTCAGCCCGAGCCGACCGGCGATCTCGGTCTCGCTGAACAGGTGACCACCCGGAAGTTCACCGGAGAGCACCAGCTCTTTGGTGAGTTGATACGCCCGGTCGGCGGCGCTCGCGGGGGTCTGACCTCGGTCCGGATTCTTCTGCACTCCCCTACCCTAACGAATAGATACATACTTGCATGCAAGCATGTATCCGAGCGTGCCGGCCGTCGCATGACGATCCAGGCGCGACCGGGGCCGGATCGCACGGAGCCGGCCGCCACGCCGTTTTGGGAGGCCGGCCCCGCACTCCACCGCGGTCGACGGTGGTTTCGCTGCCGCCGACACACATTGCGCACGCCGGCACAGGGACGACTCCGTCGTCCGGCAGTCACCCGCCACCGCCACCGGACAGCGGCGCCGGCCGGCGATTACCGGCGCCGATCGCCTCCCGGCCGCAACCTCGCCGATCCGGAGAGCGGGATCGGCCGATATGCCCGCACAGCCGCTCGGTAACGTCGGAATACGGCACCACCAGGCGGCGACCGCCGAGCACGAGAACGGACAACGACGTGAACGAGGCCTTCTACCTGCCCGACCCCGCGGACCCGCGGCGGTTCGTCTCCACCGAACTGCCCCGCGGACCGTGGTCGCCCGACGCTCAGCACGCCGGCCCGCCGTCCGCGCTGCTGGGGCATGTGATCGAGCGGTGCGAACCCCGCCCGGGCTTCCAGGTGGGCCGCGTCGCGGTGGAAATCCTGGGTCCGGTCCCACTGGCCCCGCTCACCGCGGAGGCCCGGCTGGTGCGGCCGGGTCGCAGTGTCGAACTGATCGAGGCGACGTTGTCCACCGAGCGCGGGCCGGTGATGCGGGCGAACGCCTGGCGGTTCAAACTCGCCGAACCGGATCTGGAGCTACCGCCGCGGTTCCTCCCGGCGGGTTCGCGACCCGGCCCCGAACAGGCGCCCGCACCGGAACCGTTCCCGTCCACGCAGCCGGTCGGCTTCCACACCGGGATCGAATACCGTTTCGCCGCAGGTTCTTTCGCCGAACCCGGTCCGGCCGTCTGCTGGATCCGGCTGAAGTACCCGATCGTCGCCGGCACCACCCCGAGCCCGCTGGAACGCACGCTGGCCGCCGCCGATTCCGGTAACGGCGTCAGCTCCGTGCTGGATTGGAACAGCTACCTTTTCATCAACACCGACCTGACGGTCACCCTGCACCGGCAGCCGGCCGGGGAATGGGTCTGTCTGGACGCTGTCACCCATCCCCAGCCGCACGGTATCGGCCTCGCCGAATCCGCGCTCTTCGACGAGAAGGGTCCGCTCGGCCGCAGCACCCAGACCCTGTTCATCGGTCCGCGATAGGGGACCCGCCGGGAGCGGCCGTGGCGCCGAACCTGGACCGCACCGCCCGGTCCACCCGTTCGGCGTCCCCGGTCGCGAGGAGGTCCAGCAACGCGCCCCGGAGCACGGCCAGCACCTCGGTGCGCTCGGCGATACCCGCCGCGGTCTCCCGAACCCGGCCGGGCTGGGCGGCGGCGAGCACCTCGAGCCAGTCGGTGACCGTCGCCTGCGCGAAACCCGCCCAGGGTCCGCCCAGTTCGACCAGCGACCGGGCATACCCCTCCACCCAGAGCGCGAGCAGCGCGCGATGCGCGGGATCGGCCAGCCAGCTCCACAGCAGCACCGCGACCCGGGGCAGCCGGTTCTCCCCCGCCGCACCCGGCGGTAATTCGCCGAGCCGGGCGAGCAGCGCGAGTTCGTCCGCGCGAGCCCGGGCCAGCAGTGCTTTGACGAGCCCGTCCTTGCTCCCGAACAGATACAGCAGCACCCGGGGGCTGGTCCCGGTCGCTTTCGCGAGGGGTCGCAGGGACAGTTCCCCCAGCCCGTGCTCCAGCACATAGCCGTAGGCGGCTTCGAGCAGTTCGGTCCGCCGCGCCGACGGGGTTGCGTTCGAGTGCACCATCTGTGCATTCTGACACCACTGAAACAGTCGTTTCAGTGGTGGCTACCGGATGCGGAGGACCCCATGACCGCGGCACACGACGGCGCGCAGCCCCGGGCGACGATCCGCGAGCTCGGCACACCCGGTGATCGGGGCTGGGTGATCCAGGCGCACGGCGAGCTCTATGCCGGCGAATTCGGCTGGGACAGCAGCTTCGAAACCCTGGTCACCGATATCGTCGCCGCCTACGCGCGAGCACACGATCCGGCCCGGGAGGCCGCCTGGATCGCCACCCTCGACGGCGAACGTGTCGGCTGCGTGTTCTGTGTCCGCGAGGATGCCGAGACCGCGAAATTACGCCTCCTGCTCGTCCATCCGAAGGCACGCGGACACGGACTGGGCGAGCGATTGGTCACGACCTGCCTGGAATTCGCCCGCAACGCCGGCTATCGGCGCATCACCCTGTGGACGAATTCGGTACTCGCCGCGGCCCGGCGGATATACGTGGCGCAGGGCTTCGAACTGGTAGACGAAGCACCGCACCACAGTTTCGGCCGGGACCTGGTCGGCCAGCACTGGTCACGGAACCTGTAGCGGCGCGCTGCGCGGGTCGGTCCACGGCGTGCGCCCCGGCAGTGCGGCCGCCGGGGTAGCGGCAGCCGTTCCGGACATCGGAGTCGCATCGGCCAACGAGGGTGCGCGCCCCGGCCAATTCCCGGGGTACCGCGGGGCCCAGCGGCCTGGATGCTGAGGCCTAGCGCCGGGTATCCCCGGATTCCCTGGGCTTCGCCGCCCGGGTACGGCGGGATCGCGCCCGGGGTAACCGGGCGCGATCGCACCGTTGTCGCGGGCGGGTGCTGGGCCATATGCTCGTCGAATTGCTTCCGTAAGGCGTCGAGCTCAGCAGTGAGACCGTGGACATCACCGGCAATCCGGTCGTTCGCCGCCACCGCCTGACTCAATATTTCCCGGCCGCGCCCGAATGCCTCGTTCAGCACCCCGAGCGCATGCATCGGCACCGACGTTCCGGGAGCCGGCGCGGCGCCGGCGCGCGTGTTGACGGTCTCGATGAGCGCGTCGACCGCCAGCTGCCCCTCGTCGGAGACTCGATCGGCGCCAACGGCGATCAACGCGACCGCCCTGGCGTCGAGTTCGGCGAAACCGGCCATCACAGTGTTGAGACGTTGCGCTTTCTTGCCGTAGTCGGGCACTCCGGATGCCTCCGCGCCGTGAGCGTGCTCCGGCAGTTCCGGTGCGGGTGGCGCGGTCCGCTCCCCGGTCCCGAAACTCTTCCACACCGAGCAGAGGTAGCCGGGCAGGCTCAGGTACATCTCGCCGACGGCGCTCGCCCCGGTGAGATCGGCCGGCATCCGCAGGTTCGACATCGCCGCGGGGCAGCCACCGTTGCCGATATCGGTGGTATCGATCGAGACGATCTGCGGGGACTGCGGTGAGACCGCGTACGAGCCGAAACCGCCGCCCAGCGCGGCGAGCACCCCGCCCTCCCGTTTCGGGCCGTGGACCAGGACCAGGCCGGCTTTGTGATCCACATGCCGCTTGACCGCCCCGGCGATCCCGGTATCCGCGGCCTTGGCCAGCCCTTTCTCCACTCCCTCCTCGAGGAGCTTTCCCGCCAGATTCGCGCCCCAGGCCCCGCCCGCTCCGCCGATCCCGGCGACCAGGGCTTCCTCCACCGCGTCGCCCGTTCCCTTGTCGTCGACGAGGGTTGCACCGAGGAAGGACCCCACCATCGCCCCGAGGAAAGCTCCCGGCGGTCCGAGGAATCCGCCGGCCA
This sequence comes from Nocardia carnea, assembly GCF_029869215.1. Lineage (GTDB taxonomy): Bacteria > Actinomycetota > Actinomycetes > Mycobacteriales > Mycobacteriaceae > Nocardia > Nocardia carnea_B. Next base: position 22,366 of record NZ_JARWPM010000246.1, on the reverse strand, counting down.
CCGCTCCGCCGATCAGGCTCCCGGCATCGGCCCCGGAGACATCCAAGTCGAAAATACCCACTCATCAAGCTTTTTGGAGCCAGTGCAGGTCTTGCCGGTTCCGGACAGAACCCTGATGGGTCCACCGGGGTCCTTTGACGACATATCTACGGGTCCGGGCGTTCCCGCGCATCTCGGAATGCATCACCGGAACAACTCCGGCATGCGACGCCGGTCAGCAGCGGGGAACGAGTGCGACGACGGGGATCACCCGTCCCGCGGTGCGGGCGAAATCGCCCAGTGCGGGCAGGATATCGGTCATCGCGCCGTACAGCCGGTCGTATTCGGGACCGGGCTCGACCACGCGGGCGGTGGTCTCGACGACCGTCGCGCCCACCTCGACCGTCGCCGCCGGATGCGCGCACAGATTGCGGAACCAGGCCGGATGCGCCGGCGCACCGGCGTTGGCGGCGACGATCACGTACCGCTCACCGTCGGCCAGGTACATCAGTGGTTTCGTATACCGCCGACCGGTCTTCGCGCCGACGGTGGTGAGCAGTAGCAGGTCGTATTCCGCGAACGGGCCGCCCACTTTTCCGCCGTTGGCACGGAACTGTTCGATCACATCGTTATCCCAGGCCGCCATTGCCACTCCGTTCCGGATCGAGTACCCGATCCACGCTCATCGGACGGTGGCCGGCACGGGATTCGGCCTACCCAGCGACTCGTTCCACCGGAACGCGCCGCGCATACCGTGGAAGACGGTCATGATCAGCCCGCCCGCGCACAGGGCCGCGAATCCGGGCCACCAATGTGCCGAGAGGTCGGCCCAGTAGCCGAGAACCACGGCCATGATCAGCCCGGACGCCCCGGCGAGCGCGTTGCGCACCGGAGCATTGCCGAGGAGGTTCGGGAATTCTTCGCCCATCATCCCTTTGGCGAAATGCGGGAAGGCGTTCACACCCAGCACGCCCGCGAGAAATGCCAGAACAATCGTTTGCCACATCAGAGCACCCCAATTCAGTCAACGTCTGTAGGCTGAATCTAGCAGCCGGTGGTCGTTTCAGTCAACGTTCGTTGTCTGAATTGAGCGCGGTGTCCGCACCCGCCGCGACCGCCCGGACCTAGGCTTGGTCATGTGTCCGATCAGCAGCCGACCCGAGCCGAACAACGCCGCCGCACCCAGGAGCGGATACTGCGCGCCGCCACCGACCTGTTCGCCGAATCCGGCTACGACCGCACCACCATCCGGGCCGTCGCGGCCGCCGCGGACACCGACCCCAGCCTGGTGATGCGGTATTTCGGCTCCAAAGAAGAATTGTTCGCCCGCGTCTCGGTACCCGAACCCGACGCCCCCATCAGCGGCACCCCGGACCAGGCGGCCGAACAACTCCTCGACGCCCTGGCCGCCAAACTCGGCACCCCCGATACCGCGACCCTGGCCGCCATACGCACCATGCTCACGCAGACCGAAACCGCCGATACCGTGCGCGCGGCGATGACCGAACGCCAACGGCAAGCGGCCCAGCACCTGAGGCCCGACGACGCGGACCTGCGCGCGGGCCTGATCGGCGCCGTCACGATCGGGGTTGTGATCAGCCGCCACCTCCTCGGCCTCGACGCCGTCCGCGACGCCGACCCCGGCCGCATCATCGAACTCCTCCGCCCGGCCGTACACGAGATCGCCCACGGGACACCCCGGGAACACAATCGGTAGATGCACAATTGCCAGCGGCTTCATTCGCATTCGGATCGATGAATGTTCGACTCGTGAGCGCAGCGCCGAGCAAGACCCGATTCCGGGCAAAACCACACCTTGCGCGCGGGTTCTATCGAAAGCAAAACGCTCCCGGAGCGATTAAAGTACCCGCCCACTCCGTTTCGCCTGCTGGGCGAGTTCGGTGGGTTCGGCCATATGGCTCATCATCAGGAAGCCCGACACGTCCAACCCGATCTCGCGGGTGGTCGCGATGTGCTGAGCGGCGACATCGGCCTCGGTGCAATGCGTCGCTACCCGCGCCGATTGCACCCCCAGCCCCAGGCCCGTCGCAGGTTCTCGGCGGTGCCGACACCGGGCAGCAGCAGGCTGGTCAGCCGGGCATTCCCGATGTTCGCGGCGGCGGCCGCCAACGAGGTCCAGTCGCTGGCCGTGGCTGATGTGACTGTCCCGCGGTCGCCGACTACGGATTCGCGATGCGGCCGTCCTACTGACATCACTGACACAACCGGGAACGTCTTGCTCATGACCGACATTGCCCGGTCGACATGTCCGATCCGCTCCGACAAGGAATGATCCACCGGTATGGGTAGTTCTCGACGGACCGCGTTCCCCCCGCAGCCTCCGATGTCCACGGTCGATGCCGCGAGTATCCGCGCCAACGACTGGGCGGCATTTCGGGAATTGACCCAGCTCACGAACCATTGGACGCTCAAGGCGTGGCCAGCGGGTCGTTCTGGATTCTACTGGTATCTGACCTTCGACGACGCGGACCTGGCCACTTCGGCGAAGCACTGCCAGGACCACCTCGGTGCCGAAGGGCTGGATCCGGTACCGCTCGATGGTCTGCATCTCACGATCCTCGGCATCGGTGACACCGATCGGCTACCCACCGCGCAAGTGGAGGAGATCGTGGAGCGTTCGCGCGCTGCGTTGTCTGGTTTCGGGACGTTCGAGATCGCGGTCGGGCCGCTGGCGGGATCACCCAGCGCAATCCGGTTCTCGGTCGCACCGTGGGACAGGTTGATTGCCCTACATCGAATCCTGCGGGACTGCGCGCAGGAGGTCCTTCCTGACCGGGCATTGCGACCGACCGGCGACTTTCGGCCCCATCTGGGAATCGGTTATCTCAATACCGACCGTCGCGCCTCCGCTGTGATCGACCGGGTCCGGGAACTCCGCGCCCTACCTCCGGTGACCGTGAGTGTGAGGTGTGTGAAACTCGTCGAACTGTGGCGAGAAGAGGGAAGGTACTGCTGGCGTGATCGTGCGGTTATCGAGCTGGTGCCGGATCCTCGGGTGCGGTGAGCGGTTTGGCCGCCTGTGCCCATTCCCGCAGAAAGTTCAGGTAGGTTTGTGATACCCCGGACGGCATGGCCGTCAGGTCGGCTCCGAGTTCGTGACCGCGCTGCCACACCGACCGGATCGGCCGGTCGTCGGATGCGGTGAGGGCTTGTATGCCGAGGTGCACGGACTCTTCGGCGTCACGGGCGCGGTGGCGTAAGACGGCGGTGGCCAGATCCAGTCCGACAAGGGCTCGGCTCCATGCCGAGTCGCTGTTGTCAGCGAGTTCGACTATTGGCCGTCCCAGTTCGAGTACCCGGTCGTATTGGCCTATCGATAGGTAGGCGGTCACCGCGTTGGCAGCGAGTCGCGCCTGTCCGTAGGGGGCGAAGCTGAGCGCCGCGGTCAACCCGGTACCAACCCTGTGATCGAGTGCGATCGAATCCGCGGCGCCGATGGCCGCGTCCACGCCGGCGCGGTCGCCGAGTTTGCCGAGTGCGCGGGCGAGTCCGTTCGCATAGAGTCGGATGGATTCAGGTCCGTCGCCGGAGATTCGTATTCCATCTCGGGCCAGCTCCGCCGCCGCGCGGAATTCACCCTGGTAGTACGCGCAGAAGCTCTCGGTGCCCCGGACCCACGCCTTGAGCGAGTCATCGTCCACCAGAGATGCCAGGGCGAACGCTTCCTGGCAGTAAAGTTTGGCGTACCGGAACTGGCCTTGGTTCACCGACATGTATCCGAGGACGCCCGAGAGCTTGGCCGCCAGCAGGTAGAGCTCAGCGAGCTTGGCCGGTCGATGTTTTCGGTGCAGGAGTGCTTCCACCTTGCGCCGCAGCGCTATGACGTCGCGAGCCAGGCGGTGTGGGCCGATGGCCTCGTATCTGTCCAGTATTCGGTCGAGGGCCAGCTCGAAGGAGCCCGATACCGCATCGTCGATATCGGAAAGCGCAATTTGTTGTAGCCGTTCACCGATATCGATCGGGTCTTCATAGGTCGCATCCGCCGACGTGGTGCCCCCGGTCGGTGCTGGGATGTCGAGCGTGGATTGCAGCCTCATCCGCTGGGCGTTGTCGAGTCGTGCGAACAGTGTGTCCATGCCCGCGGCGTATTGGCCGGTGAGGGTGGCGGTGCGGCCCCGGCTCTCCCACTTGCGGATCACGGCTTCGGAGAACCCGGTCATTTCGGCGAATTCACGTTGTGTACGGCGCAGGGCCTCGGTGCGCAGTGCGCGGACCTCGACCCCGGTCCATTTCACGATCATCACGGCCCACCCCGTTCATGTATCGGTGTAGCGCAATCGTATTCGGCCCGTGGCGGTTCCGTCGCTTCAACCGGCAAATGGTTCGCGGAAGTCTGTATTCAGGCCCCGCGGCCGAGTCGATGGCCTTCCCTTGTCAGAGGTCAACAACGGACTGCGATCCATCCTCGGCTGCGGGTGCTTGCCATCAGCAGTGTGATCGGAGGTATCGGGTGAACATCCACCAACTCGTCGTGATCGGGTTCGATGAGATCGTCCGCAACAAGTACATGCCCTGTATCGAATCGGCTATTACCGAGGGGCATCTGGATTCGTGGTCGCTGGTCGACCTCGATTCCGAACGCGAGGTCATCGAGAAGCGCTTGGTCGGTGTGGCGTCGCAGCCGCGAATGAAGGTGTTCGTTCCTGATCGCGGGGACCCTGCGGAGATCAGTGAGACGACGAGGACGGCGCTCGGGTGTCTACGGTTGCCGGGGTTGCCGATGAAGGCGTATATCGCCACGGAAGTCGGTGCGCATGAACGGTATCTGCGGGAGTGCATCGCGGCGGGCGTGGATTCGCTGGTCGAGAAACCGGTATTGGCGCCGATGAACGAGGACCGATTCGATCCAGGCCGGATCACAGCCACGATGACCGATCTCATCGACACGGCAGGGCGGCGTAGGAATCGGCATTCGGTAATGACGTTGAGCCGGTATCACAGCATCTACAACGACCGCGTCGTGGCGGGGTTGCGGGAGCGGTTACTGCGCTGGCGGGCACCGGTCACCTCGTTTCACCTCCGGGCTGCGGGCGGCGTCTGGAATCTGGAACATGAGTTCGTCACCCGAGACGATCATCCGTACAGGCACGGGTACGGGATGCTCATGCACGGCAGCTACCACTACGTGGATCTGGCTGTTCAGGTGCTGTCGCTGAACAAACTGCTGTTCCCGGAGAGGTCGTTGCAGTTGCAGGTGTGTTCGTTCGGCGCCTATCCCGGGGATCAGCACAAGCGAGTGTCGCCGCCCGCGACCCGGCTACTGGGTGGTCACGCCCGGTGTTCGGTGCTCGCGCGGGAACCACAGCGGTACGGGGAAACCGATATCACGTCCACGTTTCGGCTGCTGGATGCCGATTCCGAGGCCACGATCACCTTGGGCACCCTCTCCTTCGAGCAGACCACGCCCTCAATCCGTAGCTGGGGGCCTTTCCCAGAAGGGGTGTACAACAAGAACGGCCGCACCTCGAGTGTGAATCTGGAGGCACAGCTGTCGACCCTGCATTCGGTGCATGTCTCGTGCTACGACGTGCCCAGTGGTCCGGACGCCGACCGGATCGGGGCGACCGCCGAGATCTTGACGCGCTCGAACGCCGCATTGCTCACAGAGGACGAGTACGTCTCCCGTAGTCGTCATGAAGGGTTGTTCCACAGTGACAGCAATCGGGCGCTGATGCAGAACTGGCTGCGCGGCACCGAGACTCGCAGCCGCTTGCATGAACATCTGCTGCCGATGCGTGTTACCGAAGCGCTGGCGTTGTCGCTGCGCATTCCCGGTCAGACCGTCGAGATCGATGGATTCTAGGAGTCGCCCGATGTGTATTCTGCGGACGCAACGTGAACTCAGCACCTTCTACCTCGACGCTGTCGCGACGGGTAGCCAGACCGCCGAACGTCTGTGCGCACCGGTGTCGGATCGATTCGCCCGCTTCCTGAACTCCCTACACCACCACGTGCCTGCGACCGCCTTGGATCTTGGTTACGGGATGGGCACCTACAGCCTCGCCCTGGCGCACGCTGGGTTCCGAGTTGTGGCCATCGACCAAGTTCCCGCCCGGTACCTCCAGAGACGCCTCGCCGGCCACGCTGACTGGACCGAGCGCATCCGCATCGTCGAGCGGCGGGTAGAGGATTACGCCCCCGCCGAGCAATTCGGTGTCGTCGTCGCCAAAGATGTTCTGCACTATCTTCGCCGGGACCAGGTGCGGCGAGTTCTAGGGGGCTGCATCGATGAGGCCCCGGCCGGGGCCGCGCATTTCCTGGAGGTGTTCACCGATATCCGTCGCACGGACCGGCGTGGTCGCCGGGTGCTGATCGAAGACGAAGCTGCGTACAGCACCGCGAGTTTCCGGGAAACCATCGAGCATCTCTACACCGGCTGGCACGTGCGACTGCAGCTCGCACCGCACACCGAGCGCAACACCGACTCGCCCGGCAACTACTTCGAAGCCAACCGCATCACGGTCTGCGCGCACCTCAATCCCGGATTCGCGGTGAACTGATGGCCACGACCACCACAGCCGGGCTCAGCATTCTCATCCCATGCCACAACAGCGGTGGCCTCGTTGCGGAGGCAGTCGATTCGGTCCTGCAACAAGCCTTCTCCATCCCGTTTGAAGTGATCGTCGTCGACGACGGCAGCGACGACCCCGATACCCGCTCGGCGATCTCTTTCGCTGCTGCAAACCCACACGTTCACGCGCTCCGGCTGTCGGAGAACCAGGGCGCACAAACGGCCCGGAACGCGGGCCTGGAAGCGGCCCGCTTCGATTTCGTCCTGCCCCTCGATTGCGACGACCGCTTGGCGACCGACTCCGATTTGTTGCGGGGCGGACCCTACCCTGAGCAGGCCATACGCCTCCTCCAGTCGAATCCCGAGGTAGCGTTCGCCCACACGTTCTCGCGGATGTTCGGCGCGTTCGATGGACTCACGATCTCCGCGTACCCCGTTAGCGAGCCACTGCTGGTCCGTAAACACCATGCGCCGATGTCGATCGTCTACCGTCGCACCGACGCGCTCGCGGCCGGTGGATATGACCGGCGGATACGCAAGTGGCAGGACTGGACCTTCGCCATCGACTTGCTCGCTGCCCGGCACCGGCGAGGCACGGTCAACGACATCGCCTGCGTCTCTGGCCCGTTCCACGAGTACCGCATGCATCGCGACTTCCCACGCCTATCCAGCACGAATGTCAGCGAGCCGGCCATGACCCACCTCGTCGTCGAGAAGAACCTCGACTACTTCCGCAGCCACCTCGGCCCCGGCAGTTCCACCGAGCTGACCAGCCTGGTCTGCGCGAGCAAACCCGACCGGTTGACCGATCTGCTCCATATGGCCGCCGACAACCTGGGCCGCGCGGTCACCCTCGCGCGGCAACGAGGCGGGACCTGGTCGTGCCGATGGGACGCACTCGATGTCCCGTGACCACGACCACGCCGGATCGCCGGACCCGGAGGGGCCGGGACACCTAGGCCGGCCAGCCAATATGCTGGGCGGCGTGACCGATAACAATCCCCGTAGCAGCATGGACCCGACAATCCTGCCGACGACCTTCGTACCGGTAGAGCTAGAGGGCGAGCTGTACGTACGGTGGGTAGACAACGGTTACTTCGCCGCCGCCGAAACCAGCCCCAAGCCCGCCTACTCCATCGTCATCCCCCCTCCGAATGTCACCGGCCGCCTGCATATGGGCCACGCGTACGAGCACACCCAGATCGACGCGCTCACCCGCCGCAAACGGATGCAGGGCTTCGAGGTGCTGTGGCAGCCAGGACTTGATCATGCCGGAATCGCCACCCAGAACGTGGTCGAGCGAGAGCTCGCCAAGGAGGGCAAGTCCCGCCACGATCTCGGCCGAGAAGCGTTCGAACAGCGAGTATGGCAGTGGAAGAACGAGTCGGGTGGCGCAATCTCCAGGCAGATGCGCCGACTCGGCGACGGCGTCGACTGGAGCCGGGAACGGTTCACCATGGACGAGGGCCTGTCCCATGCCGTGCAGACGATCTTCAAACGTCTCTACGACGATGACCTGATCTACCGCGCCGAACGCATCATCAATTGGTGCCCACGCTGCACAACGGCCATCTCTGATATCGAAGTCGACCACAAGGAGCGCGAGGGCGAGCTGGTTTCGATCCGCTACGGCAACGACGCGGATTCGATTGTGGTCGCCACCACTCGCGCCGAGACCATGCTCGGTGATACCGCTGTGGCGGTGCATCCCGACGATGAGCGCTACCGCCGCCTGGTCGGCCGCGAGATCGAACTTCCACTGACCGGCCGCCGCATCCGAGTCGTCGCCGACGAACATGTCGATCCTGAGTTCGGTACCGGCGCGGTGAAAGTTACTCCCGCCCACGACCCGAACGATTTCGAGATCGGGCAACGCCACAGTCTGCCGTCCATCACGGTGATGGACGAGCGGGCCATCATCACCGCCCACGGCCCATTCCAGAGCCTGGACCGCCTCGAGGCGCGCAGCGCGGTTGTCGCAGCCTTGCGCGCCGAAGGCCGTATCACCGCCGAAAAACGTCCCTACGTGCACGCCGTCGGGCACTGTTCACGCTGCGGCACCGTCATCGAACCGCGGTTGTCGATGCAGTGGTGGGTCAATGTCGCGCCCCTGGCGAAGGCAGCCGGCGATGCAGTCCGCGAAAGCCGTGTCGCCATCCACCCACCCGAGCTGGCCGGCCGATACTTCGATTGGGTCGACAATCTGCGGGACTGGAACATATCGCGCCAACTGTGGTGGGGCCATCGCATCCCCATCTGGTATGGCCCCGAGGGCCAGATGACCTGCATCGGTCCAGGCGAAACCGCTCCCGAAGGCTGGACCCAAGATCCCGATGTCCTGGACACTTGGTTCTCTTCGGCGCTGTGGCCGTTCTCCACCATGGGCTGGCCCGAACAGACCGAAAGCCTGGCCAAGTTCTACCCGAACACAGTCCTGTTCACCGGCTACGACCTCCTGTTCTTCTGGATCGCCCGCATGATGATGTTCGGTATCTACGCCACCGGGCAACCGCCGTTCGCGACTATTGCGCTGCACGGCATGGTCCGCGACAAGTTCGGCAAGAAGATGAGCAAGAGCTTTGGCAACGTCGTCGACCCCATCACCTGGATGGACAGCTACGGCACCGACGCGCTGCGCTTCGCCCTCGCCCGCGCGGCCAACCCCGGCACCGACGCCCCGATTGCCGAGGAGTCGGTGGAAGGCGCCCGCAATTTCACCACCAAGATCTGGAACGCGACGCGCTTCGCCCTCCTCAACGGCGCCACCACCCACGGAGAGCTCCCCGACTACTCCGAGCAGACGGCGGTGGACAGGTGGATACTGTCCCGGCTCAACACTGTGATCGCCGAGGCCGACCGGCTCTACGAGGACTACCAGTTCTCGAAGCTTTCAGAGCTGCTGTATCACTTCGCCTGGGACGAAGTGTTCGACTGGTACCTCGAATTATCCAAAGCCACGTACGCATCCGGCGGCCCGGCAGCAGATTCGGCCCGCCGAGTCCTCGGACACGTGCTGGACAACCTGCTGCGACTGCTGCATCCGATCGTCCCGTTCGTCACCGAGAAGCTCTGGACCACACTCACCAAAGGCGAATCGGTTGTTATCGCCTCTTGGCCGATAGACAGCGGGTACCGCGACACCGCTGCCGAGAGCGAAATCGTCGAATTGCAGCAGCTCGTTACCGAGGTCCGGCGGTTCCGGTCCGAACAAGGCGTACGCACCACCCAGCGAGTGCCTTCCGAACTCGAACTCACCCCCGTATTGCAGCCACATGAAACGGCCATCCGGCAACTGCTCCGGCTCGAAACCCCGGCGGAGGGTTTCACCGCCACCGCCACACTGCCCATCGGGGACGCGCGGATCCGCCTCGACCTCTCGCAAGCGATCGATGTGGACGCCGAACGCAGACGGTTGCAGAAAGCCCTCGCCGCCGCACAGAAGGAACTCGACACAGCGGCAAAGAAACTCGGCAACGAAGGTTTTCTGGCCAAGGCCCCCGGGGAGGTGGTGGACGGAATCCGCCTGCGTCAGCAGACAGCGCAACAGGACGCCGAACGCCTCCAGCGTCAACTCGACTCTTTGCGGAGATGACGGGCTGGACCATGCCGAATCCCCAAGTATAAAACCCGCCGAGCCCGAACGCTCCCGGATCGAATGGGTACCTGCCCACTCGATCCGGGAGCGTCCTCGCGAATCCGGTCAGGCCGGCTGCTGTTCGGCTTCCCGTTCGGCCACCATCGTCAACGCGATATCGACGATCATGTCCTCCTGACCGCCCACCAGCCGGCGCCGGCCCGCCTCCATGAGCAGGGTGCGGACATCAATTCCGTAGCGTTCGCTCGCCGCTTCCGCATGCCGCAGGAAGCTGGAGTAGACACCGGCGTAGCCGAGGGTGAGGGTTTCGCGGTCCACCCGCACCGGGCGATCCTGCAGCGGCCGGACCAGATCGTCGGCGGCGTCCTGCAGGGCGAAGACATCACAGCCGTGCTTCCAGCCGAGCACATCGGCGACGGCGACGAACGCCTCGATCGGTGTATTGCCCGCGCCCGCACCGTGTCCGGCGAGGGAGGCATCGACCCGGGTGACGCCGTTCTCGACGGCCACCACCGAATTCGCCACGGACAGCGAAAGATTCTCGTGCGCGTGGATACCGAGTTCGGTGTCCGGATCGAGCACGTCACGGTAGGCCAGGATCCGGTCGCGCACGCCGTTCATGGTGAGCCGGCCACCGGAATCGGTGACGTACACACAGTGCGCGCCGTAGCTTTCCATGAGTTTCGCCTGCTGGGCGAGTTCGGCGGGTTCGGCCATATGGCTCATCATCAGGAAGCCCGAAACGTCCATCCCGATCTCGCGGGCGGTCGCGATGTGCTGAGCGGCGACATCGGCCTCGGTGCAATGGGTAGCGACGCGCACCGACCGCACACCCAGGCCCCAGGCCCGCCGCAGATCCTCGGCTGTACCGACACCGGGCAGCAACAGGCTGGTCAGCCGGGCATTCTCGATATTCGCGGCCGCGGCCTCGAGCCAGGTCCAGTCGCTGTGCGAGCCGGGACCGTAGTTGACCGATCCACCGGCGAGACCGTCACCGTGCGCGACCTCGATCGCGTCGACACCGGCGGCGTCGAGCGCGGCCACGATCTTGCCCACGTTCTCCGGGGTGATGCGGTGCCGGATGGCATGCATCCCGTCGCGCAGGGTCACGTCCTGCACGAAAACCGAGGTCACCGATTCTGTGGCGCTCATCGTGCACCCTCCTTGTCTATTGGCATGAGCGAGGGCCCTGCGTGGTTACGCTGCGCTACCGCCTCCGGGCCTGACTCGCTCATGCTCTGCCGATTACGCATGAGCGAGGGCCCTGCGTGGTTACGCTGCGCTACCGCCTCCGGGCCTGACTCGCTCATGCGGCCTGCTGGCTGTTCTGTGCGATCCGCTCGGCGACCTGCAACCCGGCGGAGGTCATGATGTCGAGGTTGCCGGCGTAGGCGGGCAGGTAGTGGGCCGCGCCCTCCACCTCCAGGAATACCGAGACCCGATGGGTCGGGAACAGGGCGTTGTCCTTCGCCAGCAGGGTGTGCACCGGCTGGTCCTGCGGGATCGGGTCGATCTGCACTTCCTGCTTGAGCCGGTAGCCCGGCACATAGGCCGCGACATCGTCGACCATTTTCACGACCGACGCCTTGATCTGATCGTGCGACTCCTCGTCGGGCGCGTTCACCAGGCAGAAGACGGTATCGCGCATGATCAGCGGCGGTTCCGCCGGATTCAGGATGATCACCGCCTTACCGCGTTCGGCGCCACCCACGGTTTCGATGGCGTGCGCGGTGGTCTCGGTGAATTCGTCGATATTGGCGCGGGTGCCGGGCCCGGCGGATTTCGAGGCGATGGACGCCACGATCTCGGCGTAGGGCACCGGTACGACCCGCGACACCGCGGACACGATCGGGATGGTCGCCTGGCCACCGCAGGTCACCATGTTCACGTTCTGCGCCTCGAGGTGTTCCTCGAGGTTCACCGGCGGCACCACGAAGGGGCCGATCGCGGCGGGCGTCAGGTCGATCAGGCGTTTGCCCAGCGGCGCGAGCTTCGCGTGGTTCTGTTCGTGCGCCTTGGCAGAGGTGGCGTCGAAGACGATCTCGATCTCGTCGAAATTCGGCAGCGCGATCAGGCCGTCCACCCCCTCATGGGTGGTCGGGACCTTCAGCCGGGCGGCGCGGGCCAGCCCGTCGGACGCGGGGTCGATACCGACCATCGCGCCCATTTCCAGGAACCGGGAATGCCGCATGACCTTGATCATCAGATCGGTGCCGATATTGCCCGACCCGATGATCGCGACCTTGGTGCGTTTGCTGTTGTCACTCACTGGGAGACCTCCGAAGCGGTGGTGAAGGAAGCCGACACCGTCCCGAGGCCGGAGATGGCGGCGGTGACGGTGGCACCGGGGTGCAGCGGCCGCATCGGGCCGAGCGCACCGGAGAGGATCACCTGGCCGGCGCGCAACGGTTCACCGAAGGTGCGGGCCTGCTGCGCGAGCCAGGACAGGGCGTTGAGCGGGTCGCCGAGGCAGGCGGCGCCGTTACCGGTGGAGACCTCTTCGCCGTCGATGCTCATGCTCATGGTGACTTCGACGGGCTCGAAATCGTCGAGGGTGCGGCGTTCACCGCCGAGCACGTACAGGCCGCTCGAGGCATTGTCGGCGACGGTATCGGCGAAGGAGATGTTCCAGTCGGTGATCCGGCTGTCCACGATCTCGAGGGCGGCCATGGCCTCGGCGACGGCCGCCCGGCACTGGGCGATATCGAGCGGGCCCTCGGCGAGGTCCGCACCCAGCAGGAACGCGACCTCGGCCTCGGCCTTGGGCTGCAGCAGGCGGTCGATCGGGATCACATCGCCGTCGGCATAGGCCATATCGGAGAACAGCACCCCGAAATCGGGCTGGTCGACGCCCAGCTGCTGCTGGACGGCCTGCGAGGTGGCACCGATCTTGCGGCCGACCACGGTGACACCCGGGGTGAGCCGGGCGGCGTTGAACCGCTCCTGGATCCGGTAGGCCGTGGCGACATCGTCGGGACCGATCAGCCCGTCCCGCAGCGGTGCACAGGTTATCCGGGTCTCGGCCGCGGTGATCAGGCGCTGCGCGGCCCGGGCGACGATCGACTCGTCGACACCGGACGTGCTGGTGCCCTCGACAGTGGTTGCCACCACTACCTCCGTTCTCCTCATCGTTGGGTGCTACCAGTGCACACCGCTTTCCCCCAGCTGAACAGCGAATTGGTCCACTGACTGGACCACCCGGTAAGGAGTTGCGACCGCGCGACGACCGGCGGCTCCGGACCATGCGGCAGCGCACTCGCGACGGCGAATATCCGATACAGCACCTGATACGTTGAGCGCCCTGTACGGCAGTTCGAACAGGAGATCGGGTATGCAGGTCGCGGAAAAAGTCTTCGTAGTCACCGGAGCCGGCAACGGAATCGGGCGCTGCGTAGCTCAGGAATTGATCGATCGCGGCGCGTTCGTCGCCGGCGCCGACCTCGACGAACAGGCCCTGGCCGGCACCGCCGGATTGGTCTCGGACTCGTCCCGGTTCACCGCCCACACCCTCGATATCGCCGACCGCGACGCCGTGGCCACCTTCCCCGCCACCGTGCTCGCCGCCCACGGCCGGGTGGACGGCTTGTTCAATATCGCGGGTATCGCCCAGGAGTTGCAGACCATCGCCGACCTCGGGGACACCCGGATCGAAACCCTGATGCAGGTGAATTTCTTCGGCGCGGTATGGATGACGCGGGCGTTCCTCCCGCATCTGCTGCAGCGGCCCGCGGGTGTCGTCCTGAACACCTCGAGCCTGTCGGCGATCGTCCCGGTGCCCGGTTCGGCCGTGTACGGGGCGTCGAAAGCCGCTCTCGCGCTGTACAGCTACGGTTTGGCACAGGATCTGCGCGGCCGCTCGAACGTCACGGTGACCACGGTGCTGCCGGGATCCGTCTGGACCGACCTGGTACGCAAGGTCTCGCAGCAGATGGGCGCGCCCGAGAACGTCGCCAAGGCCTTCTCCGGGAAACCGGAGACGGTCGCCCGCCGCATCGTCGATGCGACCATGAAAGGCCGGGGCCGGGTCGTCATCGGCAAGGACGCCCGCGTCTACGACGTCGTCCGGCGATTCAGTACCCGCGCGGCCGACCGGCTGTCCTACCTGCAGGTCGGGCACGCGGTCTACCGGAAACGCACGGACGCCGTCCGGCACCGCTGACGCTGCGGGCCGATTCCCAGCGTGCCGGCCACGACGCCCCGCGACGCCCGGTCGATCAGCGGTCGAGCCCGCGCCTCGCTGCTCTTCACCGCGGTCGACCACGAGGTGCTGAATCCCGAGCTTGTCGGCGAACAGGTGGCGCTGGGTGATCCAGCCGAGTACCGACAGCGCGACCCACGCCGGCCCGGCAGCTCGCGATCCGCCACGGTGCAGCTCAGCAGTAGAATGGTCCACTGACCGGACCGCCGGGAGAAGGAGCACCATGCCGGAACGCCCACTCGACGACCGCTCCGTCCTCGGCCGCGCACTGCTGATCCTGGAGGCGTTCGGCGTCGAGGACCAAGCCGTCGGGTTATCCGAGCTCACCCGCCGTACCGGCCTCCCGAAGGCCACCGTGCACCGCATGAGCCGCGATCTGGTGGCGGCCCGGCTGCTCAGTTCCTCCCCCGACGGCTATCGGCTGGGCCGCGGCCTGTTCGAACTCGGTATGCGCGCCGCCACCGAACGCACCCTGCTCGAGGTCGCCATCCCCTTCCTCCAGGACCTGTTCACCCGCACCAGCGAAACGGTGCACCTCGGTGTCCGCGACGGTGACGAGGTGGTCTACATCAGCAAGATCGGCGGCCACCGCCAGGCCCGTGCCCCCTCCCGGATCGGCGGCCGAATGCCGTTGTACTGCACGGCAATCGGCAAGTCCTTGCTCGCACATTCCGGACCCGAAACCATCGACCGCATCCTGGCGGGCCCCCTCGTCCGCCGCACCCCCCGCACCGTGGTGGCACCGGGTCTGCTGCGCGCCCAGCTGGCCCACGCCGTGGACACCGGAGTCACCTTCGAACACGAGGAATCCACCCTCGGCATCGCTTGCGTCGCCGCCCCCATCCTCGACGGCAGCGACGAACCGCCCGCTGCCATCTCGGTCACCGGCCCGGTCACCCGCTTCCGCCCCGAGGTCCACGCGTCCTCGGTCCAGGCGGCCGCCGCGGGCATCGCCTCCATCCTCGCCCGCCGGCCACAAGCCCTGTCCTGACCGCCGGTCCCGGTCCCGTTCCCGAGCGGTACGGCGACCGGGTATCGGCGATGCGCCGGACTCAGGTGTGCAGGGTGGGCCGGTAGATCAACTCCTGAATGTTGCCGTCGAGCGTCCGGGTCTCGAGCAGTTCGAGGTCGAAATCTTCGGCGCCCCGGAAGATCGGGTCCAGCCCGGTCCTTCCCGTGATCACCGGGAAGAGCGTCACCTGGACGCGATCCACCAGGCCCGCGGCCAGCAGGGACCGGTTCATCGACAGGCTGCCGTGGGAACGCAACGGGACGGCGGACTCCTTCTTCAACCGGGCGACGATATCGACGGCGTCGCCGCCGGCGACGGTGGCATCGGGCCAGTCGAGGGGGGCCTCGAGGGTGGTCGAGACGACCGTGGCCGGAAGGTTCCGCATCCGGGTGACCCACGGATCGCGGACGTCGGCGTCCTCGGTACTCGCGGCCAGCATCTGCGCGAACGCGCGGTAGGTGTTCGCACCGAAGACCATCATCTGGTCCTCGGCGTACACGGCGAGGCGGTGGCCGAGCAGTTCGGGGCCCTGTTTACCCCAGTAACCGGTCCAGTTCCCACCCGCGGCGCCGTAACCGTCGAGGCTGGAGAATACGTCGAAGGTGTAGGTCGCGGTCATCTGCTCTCCTCGGGTGCGGTCGATCGGGTACAGGAATCGAGACCGGATCGCGCGGCGGAACTCATCGCCGCGTACGGGGAACAAGCCGGCACTGTTGCGTGTTGAACCGGGTGCCGTTACTGTAAAGGCGGTCTTCATCTTGTGGACGTAGGTGGCACACTCCCTCCCACAAGGCTTCGCATTCACCCGCTCGGTATTCGAATGCCGTCGACTCGGCACAGCGTCCGGCCGGCCTGATTCCGGCCCGCCCGGCACCGCCACATCTCGTCTCCGCGCCCCTGGCGCGCTGATCGCAGCATGCGGAATTCCTGGCCACCGGCCGTTCACACCACCCCAACCCAGGAGGAAAGTCATGCAGGACAAGACTATTCACAGGCAAACCAGCACACCCGACGACGATTCGGTATCGATCGCCGGGATCCTCGACATCACCGACAACGATGCCACGCTGCGGGTCGACGGGTATCTACCCGGACCGCACGACGCCCATGTGCCGCCGCGTCTGCTCCGCGAGTACGGACTCCGTCGCGGCGACACCCTCACCGGCACGCTCGGCACCGGGCGGGAGGGCGCGAAACTGCCGCCGCTGGCCCGGGTCGAGAGCGTCAACGGCCTGCCGCCCGACAGCGCGAAGTCGCGCCCGCATTTCGCGGATCTGGTCCCCCTGTACCCACAGGACCGTCTGCGGCTGGAAACCGAACCGCACGAATTGACCACGCGTATCACCGATTTGGTGATGCCGATCGGAAAAGGTCAGCGCGCGCTCGTGGTCGCACCACCCAAAGCGGGTAAGACCTCCGTGCTCCAATCCCTCGCGCACGGTATCGCCAAGAACCATCCCGAATGCCAGTTGATGCTGGTGCTGGTCGGCGAACGCCCCGAAGAGGTGACCGATCTGTCCCGTGCGGTACCGGCCGAGATCGCCGCCGCGACCTTCGATCAACCGGCCCGCGACCATATCGCGCTCGCCGAATTGGCCATCGAACATGCCAAACGCCTCGTCGAGATGGGCCGCGACGTCGTGGTGCTGCTCGATTCGCTGACCCGGCTGGCCCGCGCGTACAACCTGGCCGCCGCCGGGTCCGGGCGGATCCTCTCCGGCGGCGTCGACGCCGCAGCGCTGGCACCACCAAAGAAGTTCCTCGGCGCCGCCCGCAATATCGAGAACGGCGGCTCGCTCACCATCATCGCCAGCGCGCTGGTCGAGACCGGCTCGCTCGCCGACACCGTGATCTTCGAGGAATACAAGGGCACCGGGAACGCCGAACTGAAACTCGACCGGCACGCCGCCGACCGGCGCCTGTTCCCCGCCATCGATATCAATCGGTCGAGTACCCGCAAGGAGGAGCTGCTGCTCTCCTCCGACGAGCGCACCGCCACCGCCGCCCTGCGCAAGACCTTGGCGGGTCGCGAGCCGCAGCAGTCGCTCGAACTACTACTGACCGGCCTCCGGCAGACCGAAACGAATTCCGAATTCCTCTCCCAGATCCGTACCGCAGACTGATCCTCGCCTCTCGGCACCACGATCGACCCCTGCTCGCGCCGATCCGGTCATGCTGCCCCCTGAGCAATCCGACCGAACTGTAATCCTCTCGGCAACAACATCTCACAAGCCCGGTTGACTAGTGTCATTGAAATTTTTTATTGACATCTTTCAACCAATGGTCCCTAATGGGTGCCGTGAACGCACCGACTCAGCGGCCTGGTGGCCGGGAAGCCCGGCGCCTGGAAACCCGGGAGCGGGTTTTCGAGGCCGCCGTCGCCGAGTTCCGGCGCACCGGCACGGCCGGCGCCGACGTGGGCGCCATCATCGAGGCCGCCGGGGTGGCGCGTGGCACGTTCTACTTTCATTTCCCCAGCAAGGAACATGTGCTGCTGGAGCTGGAACGGCGCGAGGAGGCACGGGTCGCCAAGGAGTTCGCCCGGTTCGTCGCACGGCCACACGATCTACCGGCCGCCCTGCAGAAGGCGGTGCGGCTGGTGCTCTCGGTCGAGCGGCGGGTGGGTGCGATCCTGTTCAAGGATGTCCTCGGGCTGCATTTCGCCCCGACCCGCCCGCCGGACGACGAATGGACCGATCACCCACTGATCGTGCTGGTGGTCGAGGAGATCGGCCGGGCCCGCGACAACGGGGAAGCCGCCCCCGAGATCGATCCCTTCCACAGCGCGGTGTTCTTCCTGCTCGGGCTCTACGCGCTGCTCACGACCACCAGCGATTCGAAAACCGTACGAGCGGCCATGCTCGACAACTACGTCACCGTCGCCCTGCGCGGGATGGAGCCGAGATGAGCATCCGCCGTCCGGCTGCCGAGAACAGCACATACCGGAGGTTCCCATGTGGCAAGACATCGTGCGCCTGATCGTCGCCTGGGGCTCCATGGGCGCCGTGATCGGGTTCTGGTATTGGGTTATGCGCAATATCGGGACGTTCTGAGCCAGCGGATCGATTGAGCGCCAGAGGCATCGGTGACCGGCCATGGACGTCCGCGAAACCCCCGCCGCCGCACTGGAGCGCAGCTGCGCCGTCACCGCGGTCGCGTTCTCCGCGCGGCGCCGCACGGGTGCCCGGCTGATCACCGGCGAACGCCGGGCGTTCGGCCTGAACACCACCCAGACCGTCGTGCACGTACCTTATCCCCCGCTGCCGGGCTGGACCCGTCGCACCGTGACCTGCGGTGTCGCGCTGCAATGTGCGCCGTCGAAGGAACGAATCGCCCGGTACACGCTGCACGAACTGTCGCCCCGGGAGCGCGCGAGCCTCGCGGTGGTGGAAGGGTCCGTCGCGCTGGGGTGGGTCGCCGCGCGATTTCCGGGACTGATCCCGGAATTACGTCGCGTACTGCCCGAGCTCGAATTCGGCGATCCCGACCTGGACGGTCCGGCGATACTCGAACGGGCGGTGGCGGCGGCCCGTTCGGCACCCACCCCGGTCCCGCCTCCGATCCTTGGGTCGCCGCCGCTCACCGCTGTGGCGCGCGGCCGGGTTTCGCTGGCGGTGCGGCGCATGTACGGGCGGATGCCGTGGACAACGCCGCGTACCGACTCCTACCGCGCCATGGCGGTACCCGTCGGCGGCGAGGGCGGGGTGCGCAATCCCAATCTGCCACCGCCGAGCCGCCCGGAGAACGAAGACCTCGAGATCGCACCCGATCGGCGGGTGGGTATCCCCTACCCCGAATGGAATATGTGGACCGGCAGCTTCCTGCCCGGCCACGTCGCGGTCCTGGAACGCCCGCAGGCCCGGCAGGCGCACCGTCCCGCGCCGGCCACGGTGGATGTGCGGCGCTGGTTCGCCGAGCGCACCCACCGTGCGATGATCGGCGGCCGGGAGGACGGTTCCGACCTGGACATCGACCGCTACATCGACCACTACGTGACCCTTCTGACGGGCGCGGCGCCGCAGCCGCGGGTGTTCCGGGAACTACTGCCCGCCGCCCGCGAGGTCGTCACCGCCGTTCTCCTGGACGGGAGTTCGTCGCTCGGCGTACACCAGGGGCGCACGTTCCGGTTGGAACTGGCGTGCGCGGACGCGCTGTCGCAGGCGCTGGCGGCGGTCGGCGAGCGACACGGGATCTTCGTGTTCACCGGCAACACCCGGCACCGGGTGGAGGTGCGCTGCCTGAAGGATTTCGACGACCGGAGTTTCGTCGATCCAGGTGGTCTCGGCCTGGAAACCGGCGGTTACACCCGGCTCGGCGCGCCGATCCGGCACCTCACAAGCCGTTTGCTCGCACAGCCCGCACAACGGCGGCTGCTGCTGATTCTCGGTGACGGCCTGATCTCCGACGAGGGGTACGAAGGGCGGTACGCCTGGGCGGATGTCGCGCACGCCGTCGAGGAGGCGGGGGAAGCGGGCGTCACCGTCTACTACCTCGGCATCGGGCCGGTCCGCGTCGATCCGCTGCCCACCGTTTTCGGTGCCCGGCGTTCCCGGCGGATCCACCGCGTGGAGGAATTGCCCCGCGTCCTCGCCCACGTCCATCGCGAATTGGTCGCGGTGTGATGGGCACCGGCGGATACGGCCGACGTGGCCGCACCGCGACCGAAGCGGCGAAGCGGTGCCGCCGGTGTCGGTCGCAGCGCCGGAACACACGGTCCATGCCGCCGGCAACCGGATGAGAGGTGCGGATGAGTACGGAGTATTACTCGACCGGAAACGATATCGATCTGTTCCACAAGGCTTTTCAGCGACGGATACCGGTGATGCTCACCGGGCCGACGGGCTGCGGGAAAACCCGGTTCGTGGAATTCATGGGGCAGCGGCTCCGGCGGCCGGTGGTGACGATCAGCTGCCACGACGATCTCACCAGCGCGGACCTGGTGGGCCGGTTCCTGGTGACCGGCGGCGATGTGGTCTGGAACGACGGCCCGCTCACCACCGCGGTGAAGAACGGCGCGATCTGCTATCTCGACGAGGTGGCCGAGGCCCGGCACGATTCGCTGGCGGTGCTGCATTCGCTCACCGATCATCGCCGGTCGCTGTACCTCGACCGGGCCGGCGAGGTGGTACCCGCACCGGAGACCTTCATGCTGGTCTGTTCCTACAACCCGGCCTACCGGAGTTCGCTGAAAGAACTCAAACCCTCGTTCCGGCAGCGCTTCATGACCTTGACCATGGACTATCTGGATCCGGACCGCGAGGCCGCGGTGGTGGTCGCGGAAACGGGGGTGCCGCGGGAGGTCGCGCGCCGGCTGGTCGACTGCGCCCGCACGATCCGCGAAGCCGACGAGGTCTTCCATTACGAACCGCCCTCGACGCGGGTCCTGGTCACCACGGCGCATCTCATCGCCGCGGGAGCAACCGAATGGGATGCCGCATACGCGTGCCTGCTCGCGCCGCTGAGCACCAACGGCGCGATCGGTGAAGGACTGCGCGAAATCGCGGCGGCCGCCCTGGCCACCGCGGATACCCAGGCCGCGCAGCCGGTGTAGAAGGAGGAGTACAGCCCATGAACGAGCAGGACCGCCGGCGACGGCGCGCACTGATCGCCGTCCAGATCTTCGCCTACGGGTTCCTCCTGGCGATGTTCCTCATCCAACTGCATATGTATTCGGTCCGGGATTGGTAGGAGCCCTCGTGAAACTCTCGGCTGTATCTCTCCCCTGGCGTGGCGCGGCAGCAGCGACCGGGCCGAAGGACGCCTACGACGAACACCACGACGAATCCCGCCGGGCCCAGCGCGAAGCCGACTGGTGGCTGACGGGCGGCACACTGCTGATGGGCACGCTGGTCCTCGGTATCGTCGGCCTGCCGATCTTCCTGCGCGGGGTGTGGCTGCAACGCCGGGCCCAGCGATCCGGCCTGTCGGTGCGCCCGATCATCGTCACGCTGATCGGCTATCTGGTGATCCTCGATGCCGCGCTCAACAGTCTCGGCTGGGCCCTGGACCTCATCGCCAACCACACGCTGATCAACCGCGTCATCCTCACCGCGTGGGGCAATTTCTTCGACGCGGGCTATTTCTGGCACTACAACGAACTGTGGATCGGCGGCGCCGGCGCCCCCGGCGAGAAGGGCTGGGAAGTGGCCCTGATGCTGACCGTGTTCCCGATGCGGATCGCCGCCGCCATCGCCTTCCTGCAGATGAAACGCTGGGGACACCAGTGGATGATCGTCACCTGCTGGTTCGGGCTGGTGATCTGGATCGGCTACACGTTCAACATGACCATGTACGCCGATGTGCGCTACGACGGGGTCGTATTGCCGGTGCTCGGCTGGTGGCTCTACGACATCTTCTACATCACGCCGTTCCTGGCGATTCCCTACCTGCACACCGTCAATCGCGAGATCTTCTCCGACTGACCGGCCGGCCACCGAACTCGCTCGAAGGACTCCCAGATGAGCACCTCCACCCCCACCACCGATCCGGGGAAACCCGAACTGCCGCCGGGCACCACCGCACCGTACGCGCGGATGCACACATGGCTGCGGCGCGCCATCTTCGTCTGCCTGTTCGCGCTCGTCATCGAGGGCGCGTTCACCGTTCCGGCGCTGGCGCTCTGGTACGGCTGGCCCACCCTGTCGTTCACCGAGATCTGCAGTGAACTGATGAAGGTCAGGTATTCCGACGACACTCTCGAATGCGAACACCCGTACCCGCTGTCCGGCCCCCCGTTCGGCGGGCCCCCGGAAGCGGCGGGCCAGAAAACGGCCCGGGACGAGTGGGGTATCCAGCCGAAACCCGGCTGGGACCGGATCGGATTCCGCGAACTCATCCAGATCCGCGACGACCGCGTGGCCCGTCAGGAGGCCGCGCAGCAGGCGCCACCGCCACGCTGACGGGAGCGGATACCGCCCGGCATGCAACGATCGGGGCATGTCCGATTTCCTGACACCGGAACAGATCGCCCGCCGCCCCCCCCCCCCCGCGCGCCCCGCCCGCGGCGGGGGGGGGGGGCGCGGGCCGGCCGGCGGCCCCCCCCCCCGGCGG
>NZ_JARWPM010000245.1 GCF_029869215.1 Nocardia carnea | reverse complement strand
AAAAACCCCCCACCCCCCCGCGGCCTATCCGCGCCCCTTCCCCACCCCCAACCTCCCGCCTAAAAAATACCGTTTTCTCCGGGGGGCGGTCCCCGGCTTCCCGCCCCCGCCCCCTTCTGATCGGCCGTTCGAGACGCCGGCTTCTGTTCGACCGCGAGGCGGCAGCGCTGCCCGATTCGCCGACCGGCAGCGAGAACATCCGAACCGAGTACTCACACGACCGCACCTGCCACCGGCGCGGGGATGTGCCGCGAGCGGCGCCGCCACGGCGACAAGGTGTCCGACCGGCGCGCCGGCTCCGACACGGCATTGTTCCCGCTGCGTGCGCCCCCGCTGGATCGGCGAGGATATTCGGATGACCGTTACCGAACAGGACCTCACCCATCTCCGCCGCTGCGTCGACCTGGCCCGCGAGGCGCTGGCCGACGGTGACGAACCGTTCGGCTCCCTGCTGGTCGCCGCCGACGGCACCGTCCTGTTCGAGGACCGTAACCGCGTAAAGGGCGGAGACGCCACCCAGCACCCCGAATTCGCGATCTCCCGCTGGTCCGCCGCCCACCTGTCCCCGGAGGAACGCGCCACCGCGACCGTCTACACCTCCGGCGAACACTGCCCGATGTGCTCGGCGAGCCACGGCTGGGTCGGCCTCGGCCGCATCGTCTACGCCACTTCGACCCGGCAACTCGCGACCTGGCTGCACGAATGGAACGTCCCCGCCGCCCCCGTCGCCGCCCTGCCGATCAGCGATATCGTCCCCGGCGCCGTCACCGACGGGCCGGTCGACGAACTCGCCCGGGAAGTCCGAGCCCTCTACCACGCCTGCTTCGCCGAACGCGCCGGGAGCTGACCCCGGAACAGCAGCCGTGTCCGGAGCCGAGCGCCCCGATCGACGCCATCACTTCGGCGACGAACGAGATCCCGCCCAACTCTCGGATATCAGCGCCCTGAGACTCGTGATCTCGGCCTTGTCCACCACCCGGCCGAGTTCCAAATCGACCTCGAACTTCGCCGGAGCGGCACTGCACTGCGCGATCATGTCGCGCGCCTGCGCCCGGATCGCATTCTTATCCGAGACGAACCGGCACACCCCGAACGCCGGAGCGTACAAAAACCACTGCGCCCCACAACAACTCACCTGCACCGCGAACACCATGACGGCCCCTTGCGTCGGAAGATGGATTGCTCGCCGCGCCGAGGATGCCGGCACCCGGCGCGGCGGCTGATCAGAACGTATGGAAGGCGCCTTGTCCGAGTCGACAACTATGCCGATCTATGCCGAAATTCTTACATTCACCACTTCCTCCCGCACTGCCATGGGACTCTTGTCAAGTGCGGCAGCATATTTCCGCTTGAATCGGAGGCGAAAGGACATGATGCGGACAACGTTCTTGGGAAAGTGCGGGTCGGCAGACGGGGACTGCCCGACGCTGTGCGCGACCGACCGAGGTAGCTACCTCGTCCAAGGCTGGACAACCGGCCGGCAGGGCGTCGTAGAGATACCTCACCAGTTACTCGGATTCGCCGAACGGGATACATTCCTCGGTGCCACGTTGACCGACACCGGCCGGGGGACCTTCCTCGTCGTGGGAGAACCCATCACCGACGACGAGACGCTCTCCCAGCTGACCCTGGCCGAGGACGAGACGGTTGTCGAGGTGCCGAAGAAGCGGAGGAGTTACTACGGTGCAGCTGCTACAGAACAGCCCGTGGCCCAGTCTGTTCCGGCAGGCTGAGCGTGCCGCATTCCACCTCGAGGTCCGAGACACCTACGCCGTACCCAGCGAATCCGAACCGCTGCGCCGGTTCCTGAACGGTGAGCCTCCCGCGCCCGGTCAGTTCGCGGCTCGCCCATGGACCGACCTGGTGCGGGAAACCACCGCTCGGGGTGTGGCTGTGCGCCGGGTCCGCGTGGTGACCGTTCCGCATTCCGACTATCAGCGGTGGCTACTTTCGGTGACCGGCAGCAACGTGGACGCAGGCGAAGACATCCGGTACGTCCCCCGGCATACCGCCGGGGTGGTACCGCTCGACGATTTCTGGTTGTTCGATGCTCACACGGTGGCGTTCAACCTGGTCGACCACGACGGCAAGCCGGCCGGCGCGGCGGTCACCAGCGACCCGGGGATCGCCGAATACTGCCGGGGCATCGAAGACCGGCTCTGGTCGTCGGCGATACCGTACGCCGAGTACATCGACCGGTGACCAACTCGGTTCAACAACAGCGCGAAGTTCTCGGCGGCCGGCTTCGGGAACTCCGGCTCGCCGCAGGCTTGTCCGGCACAGAGCTGGCCCGCCGGGCAGGCTGGCACCAAACCAGGGTGCCGAAAATCGAATACGGCAAGACCAAACCGACCGAAGCCGATATTCGGCTCTGGTGCGCGCTCACCGAAGCGAAGGACCACGAAGCCGACTTGATCGCCACATCCCGCAACATCGAGGATGCCTACCTCGAGTGGCGTCGAGTACTGCACGCGGGAACCAGACGGCGGCAGAACCTTTCACTGAAGCTCACGGAGGAATCCAAGATTTTGCGGGTATATCAACCCTCACTGATTCCGGGGATTCTCCAAACCGCCGAATACGCCCAGGCCATGCTCCGCCGATCCATCGAGTTCCATCGGATATCGGACGACCTGGATGCCGGCGTCGCGAAGCGGATGGAGCGTCAGCAATTCCTCTACAAAGGCGATCGGCGATTCCGCATCCTGATCGGCGAACAGGCGCTGTACACCACAGTGGGAAACGATTCGGTTGTCGTCGGCCAACTCGACCGATTACTGGCCGTGATGAGCCTAGCCCGGGTCTGGTTCGGCATCATCCCCGCCGTAGCAGAACTACCGATGCAGACGACGAACTTCGTCGTATTCGACGACCGGATGGTGATGGTAGAGGGGATGACAGCGGAACTCAGGATCACCCAGCCGCAAGAAATAGCCCTCTACCGCCGGGTATTCGACACCTTGGCCGGTGAGTCCGTTACCGGCGAAGCCGCACGGGAGTTGATCCGGGCAGCCCTGGAACGCCGGAGACCCGGATCCGCGAGCTGAGCAGCTCGGATATCGCTTCGGATCTTCCGAAACCCCAGGTCAGCGCCGGGACCGAGCCGACTTCCTTGTAGCATGAGCCTATGGTCGTGCCGAGTGCCCGCGACGCCCATCGTCCTGATCTTCCCGAGTACATGACCTGGGAAGAACTGGAGGGTTTACCCGACGAAGTCGCCGCACAGATCGAGCTGTGGGACGGGCGGGTGGTCTGGCTGCGGCGAGGGCCGGGAGAACATCAGACGGCGATGCGGCGCCTGACCAATGAACTCGAACGGTGCGCTCGCGGTGATATGTCCTCGCATGCCGAGCGATGCTGGCGAGTGAACCTCGAGACCAACGTGTTTTTCGGACATACCGGAAAGTCCGATTTCGTCACTCCCGATTTTCTGGTGCACCGTTGTCTTCCGCCGGGTGCGGATGTCCGAGCCACCGATACCGTGATGGTCGGCGAGGTGCTCTCGCCGTCGAATACCCCGGGCGATATCGAAACGAAAAAGGCCCGGTATGCGAGCGGCGGTATTCCTTCCTACTGGGAGGTCGAGCTGCGGCAGGATCTCACGGGTATCGCGGCCCTGCGGGTGTACATCCTCGAAATCGGCCATGCCGAGCTTCCGCCGGGTGTCCGTCCGCTGCGGTCCGCGAATTACCTGGTGGCGGGCGAGTGGACCCCTGACTCCGGTGCGGGCGTGTCCTTCCCGTATCCGTTCTCGATCGAGGTTCCCTGGGCTGCGCTGGCTTTCTGACCGGTGACGCGCGACCTCAGCGGACTGCGTCCCGCTGGGCGGTGAGCCGGGCGGTTGCCCAGCGGGCCCATTCGGCTTCCATGCGGTAGTAGCGCAGGCCGTGTTCCAGGGCGATGCGGCCGAATTCGCTTTTCTCGCAGTCCCAGTCGAGCGTTTCCGAAAGCGTGGTCAGATGCGCGAGTTCGGCCTCGGCCTTGCGCTGGATATCGGTGAAGAATTCGATCGCTTCCGGTGTATTTACCTCGGACAGCAGGAAGACCCGGAGCAGGCGGCCGCTTCGGGTCGGGGTGGTGTCGGGGGTGGCGAGCCAGTCGCGTAACGCCCGGCGGCCGGGGTCGGTGATCGTGTACATCTTGCGGCGGCGCGGGCCCTCGGCGGCGATCTCGATCAAACCCTCGCGTTCGAGCCGGCCGAGTTCGCCGTAGAGCTGGCTCTGGGTGGCGGCCCAGACGTTGGCCATCGAGATCTCGAACCGTTTGAGGAGGTCGTAACCGCTACCGGGCTCTTGTGCCAGGAGACCGAGCGCGGCGAATCGGAGACTCATGCCGGGATGATATCCCACTCTTGTCATGTCACTAGTGACATGACAAAGTAGGAGGTACCCGCCGACCGATCAGCCGAGGTGCCCATGTCCGTCGTTTTCGCCGTCTGCCCGTGGATCGTGTACGCGATCGTTTCGTCGTTCACCTCGGTCGCGGTGGCGGCACTGGCACACCTCACCCGAAAGGTACGAGCCGATGCAGCTCCCGCATGACACCGATTCCTCGATCGGCCATCTGGCCGGAAACTTCGCTCCGGTCGATCGAGAGGTCACGGTGCAGACCCTTCCCGTCACCGGCCGCATCCCCGCCGAGCTCGACGGCCACTATCTGCGCAACGGCCCCAACCCGCGAAATGGTTCACCGCACTGGTTCCTGGGCGAGGGCATGCTGCACGGGGTTCGGCTGCGGGATGGGAAGGCGCAGTGGTATCGCAATCGCTGGGTGCGCACCGGGAACTTCGCGGGCGATCCCACTCCCCTCTACGATCCCGCCACCGGCAACCGTAACCTGCACGTGGCCAATGCCAACACGCATATCGTCGATCACGCCGGGCATCTGCTGGCGCTCGTCGAATCGTCACTGCCCTGGGAGGTGAACCGCGAACTGGACACCCTCGGTGTCTACGATTTCGGTGGCGCGCTGACCAATTCGATGACAGCGCATCCCAAGACCTGCCCGGCCACCGGCGAACTGCATTTCTTCGGCTACGGCAGCCTCACCGCCCCGCATGTGCGCTACCACCGCGCCGATGCCGGCGGCACCCTCGTCGTGGACCAGCCGATCGATGTGCCCGGCCTGACCATGATGCACGACTTCGCGATCACCGAACAGTACGTCCTGTTCCTGGACCTACCCGTGGTGTTCGATATCGAGCTGGCCCAGCAGGGCACGATGCCGTATCGCTGGGACCCCGGCTACGGGGCGCGGATCGGTGTCCTGCGCCGCGACGATCCGGCCGCCGGGGTGCGCTGGTTCGATATCGCGCCGTGCTACGTCTTCCACGTGGCGAACGCCTTCGATACCGGCGGTGTGATCACGCTGCACGCGGTGCGCTACGAATCCATGTGGGTCGGTTCCAGTTCGGCCTTCGACGACCACGGCACCCTGCACGAATGGACGATCGATCTCGCCCGCGACCGGATCACCGAACGCCCCCTCGACGACCGCAGCAGCGAGTTCCCCCGGATCGACGACACATCTACCGGCCGCCCGCACTCCACCGTGTACTCCGTCGGGTCACACCACCTCACCGGCTACGACGTCGACTCGGGCCGGCACCGCACCCGCGAGTTCGGTCCGGACCAGCCCGGCGAGGCCGTTTTCGTGCCCTCGTCCACCGGCGCCGGATATCTCCTGCTGTTCGTGTACCGCGCCGAAACCGCGACAAGTGATCTCGTAATTCTCGATGCCGGTGACGTGACGGCTCCGCCGCTCGCGGAGATCCATCTCGGTGTCCGAGTCCCCAGCGGATTCCACGGCAACTGGTTCCCCGACACCCGCCCCGCGAGCTGACCGCCCGTCGAACGGCGATTCGGCCCGTTCACCGGCGGTGCCACCGTTCGACCACCAAGACCATTTCCCGGCCGAGGTAATCGAGATAGTCGGCGATCGCGTTCAGCCGGGCACCCGAAGGCGTTGTCGTGCCGAGTATTCCGGCTCCGGCCCGGGCAACCCGGACGCGTTCCCCGGCGGCCCGGGCGAGTTGCAGGGTGGTGCGGTACCAGGTGTCGCCGTCGATGTAATAGCGGTCGCGGCGCGCCGTGCGCTCCCGGCGGATGAGGTCGCGTTTCTCGAGCGCGCGGACCGCCGTGGAGATGGAGGCGGGACTCACCCCGAGCCGCTGCACCAGTTCCGCGCCGCGGCTGGCTGGCCACCGGGCACAGCACGGTGCGCGCTGTCCTGGCCGATCCACGGTTCAGCGCGCGATCGGAGTTGATGCACTCCGCACTGTCCGATCTCGGCCCCCTTCCCCCGGCACCACCCGGCAATTTCCTCAATCTCGACGCACCCGAGCACACCCGCTACCGGACGCTGCTCACCGGCGCGTTCACCGTGCGGCGGATGCGACGGCTCACCGAGCGGATGGCCGGGATCTGCGGCGAGTACCTCGATGCCATGGAACGGGCCGGCGGCCCGGCGGATTTGATGACCGCCTTCGCCGCACCGGTTCCGGCGACAATGATCTGCGAACTCCTCGGCGTGCCCGCGGCCGATCGGGACCGGTTCCGGCAATTGATCGCCGGACTGGTCACCGCGTTCAACGATCCGGGGGCTCCCGTCGACCAGGGCTTCGCCGCCGTCGAGGAGACCCAGGAATACATGCGCGACCTGGTCGCGGCCGCACGGGCCGAACCGTCCGACGACCTGCTCGGTGATCTGGCCGCCACCGACCTCTCGGGCAGTGAGCTCACCGGAGTGGCCGTCCTGCTGTTGATCGGCGGGTTCGAGACCACCGCGAATATGCTGGGTCTGGGCACGTTCACCCTGCTCCGGCATCCCGGACAGCTCGCCGCGTTGCGCGGCGAACCCCGGCTTGCCGATCGGGTGGTCGAGGAGCTCATGCGCTATCTGGCCGTCGTGCACACCACGACCCGGTCGGCGCTGGCGGAAGTGGAACTCGCCGGAGAGGTGATCGCGGCCGGTGAGACGGTGGCGCTGTCCCTGCACGCCGCCAACCGCGACCCCGGCGTATTCCCCGATCCGGACAATTTCGACCCGCACCGGAACTCCGCCGGACATCTGGGTTTCGGGCACGGTATCCACCACTGCCTCGGCCGGCAGCTCGCGCGGATGGAAATGCGGATCGCGCTGCCCGCCCTGGTATCCCGGTTCCCCGGGCTGCGCCTCGCCGTCCCGGCGGACGACATCGTGCTGCGTCCGGACAGGCTGGGTCTCCGCGGTGTGCGGCAGTTACCGGTCACCTGGTAGGAGATGCCCGGATTCCCGCCCGGCCGGCACGGCCGGATCGTCCACCGGCGAACCGCCTCACCGCTTGTTCAGCTGGCCGGCGTCGACGGGGACGACCGTGCCGGTGACGTAGCGGGCGTCGTCGAAGACCAGCCAAGCGATGGCGTTGGAGACGTCCAGCGGTTCGACCAGATCGACCGGCATGGCGTTGGACGACGCGTTCGCGAGCTGCGGGGCACGTTCCATGATGGCGGCCAGGTTGCCGTCGCGGGCCATCGGGGTGCGCACCGCGGTGGGTGCCACACTGTTGACCCGGATATTGTGCGGTGCAAGGAAATCAGCCCACGAACGCATGAGCCCGATCACGCCGTGTTTGGCGGCGGTGTAGCCGAGGAAGCCCGCGGTGGGGATACCGACGCCCATCAGTCCGCCGGTGGAGCTGGTGAGCACGATGGAGCCGCCGCGGCCGTTCTCGATCATCGAGGGGATTGCGACCCGGCCGGTGTTCCAGACGCCCTTCAGGTTGACGCCGTCGCCGAACGCGAATTCCTGCGGTTCAAGAAAGTCACCGCCGACGGCCGCGCAACCGAAATCGACCCGCAGGACCTGTTCGACCTGCTGCATCTGAACTACCGCGGTGCGAGCGCTGGCCCGAAAGCTAGAAGTCGAACGGCGTACCAATCGCGCCCGGGTCAGCGAACTACGCAAAGCACTCGAAGCCGCGCACGGAGAGAATCTGGAACTCCGCCGACGATTGGCGTTGCACGAACCCGACTGACCAGCATGCCGTGGGGGGGGGGGGGGGGGGGGGGGGGGGGGCCCCCCCCCCCCGCCCCGGCGGGGGGGGGGGGGGGGGGGGGGGGTGGGGGGGGGGGGGGGGGGGGGGGGGGGGGTGTGAGAGGGGAGCGCCGGGGAGGGGGGGGGGGGGGGGGGGGGG
>NZ_JARWPM010000244.1 GCF_029869215.1 Nocardia carnea | reverse complement strand
GATCGCGGCCCCGCCCAGAACGCCCGAGACGATATCGAGTAGCGCGGCTTCCACCTCGTCGCGCGGCGCGTTCCCGACCGTGGCCGCCGGGTCCGCGGCCAAGCGAGCCTGCACCGCCCGGCGGTCCAGTTTCCCCCGTGCCCGGCGGGTCCGGGGCGGGGCGCCGCCCCCCGGGGGGGGGCTACGACGGCTTCGGGTCAGCGGCGTGCCCGCCGCCGGATCAGTAGACCGGCGAGCGTGCCGACGAGGAAAAGGATCAGCAGGACCAGCCACATCGGCGAGGTGACGGTGACGAGCAGGAAATTGATATCCACCCGGTCCCGGTTCTGCACGATGAACACGGCGGCCAGCACGATCAGGACTGCGGCCAACCACTGGTTGAACGATATGCGGGACAGCAGGGTCGGCTTCCGCGCGTTCTCGGTTGTCATCGGTGTCCTCCGAACAGTGGGCCGGATATACACGTAGTGTGCCGCTCCGGTACCGGCCGGACCTCACCCCGGGCGGATGAGTTCGGCCGTCCGCGGCGCCACGGATTGCCCTGGTCCCCGCGCAGATCTGCCCCCGTCGGCGCCGCCGCCGTCGGCGCGCTTGCCGCGATCGCCCGCCCGATACCGGTCGATCTGCCGGCTCGGCCGGCCCGCGGATCCACGTGTTCCCCGGACGGCGGCGACCTACGCACGGATTGCCGGGCCGCATAAATCACCCGCCGTAGGTGATACCTCCGCCGCCGGGCGCTGATTACCGTGAGCGACGCCGGTACGCCCATCCCGATCCGGAAGACCACCGGGCGAACGGCTGCTCGAATCTCCGCGCCGTGACCGCTCTATCAGCCGAGACATCGCAGAGTGAGGTAACGATGACCATGCAGGTGGACTTCGCCGACACCACCGACTTCGAGAATGCCGATCGCGGGTTCATCGCCGAGCTCGACCCGCCGGTGGTTAAGGCGGCCGACGGACGCGTGGTCTGGGATACCGGTGCCTACGGATTCCTCGACGGGGACTGCCCGGCCACCGCGAACCCGAGCCTGTGGCGGCAGTCGCAACTCTGCAACAAGCAGGGGCTTTTCGAGGTCACCGAGGGGATCTACCA
Source organism: Nocardia carnea (assembly GCF_029869215.1). Classification (GTDB taxonomy): domain Bacteria; phylum Actinomycetota; class Actinomycetes; order Mycobacteriales; family Mycobacteriaceae; genus Nocardia; species Nocardia carnea_B. The sequence goes on along the minus strand of NZ_JARWPM010000244.1, from coordinate 7,545 downwards.
GGTGCGCAACCTGGACCTGTCGAATATGACGTTCGTCGAAGGCCGCGAGGGCATCATCGTGATCGACCCGCTCATCTCGGCGGAAACCGCGGCCGCGGGATTGGCGCTGTATCGCGCGCACCGCGGTGACCGCCCGGTCACCGGAATGATCTACACCCATTCCCATGTCGACCATTTCGGCGGTGCCAGGGGAGTGGTACCCGAGGGGCATCCGGCGATCCCGGTGCTGGCTCCCGAGGGGTTCCTCGAACACGCTGTCAGCGAGAACGTCTACGCCGGTAACGCGATGAACCGGCGTGCGGTCTTCATGTACGGGGCGGTGCTGGACAAGGCGCCCGACGGGCAGATCAGTGCCGGGCTCGGTATGACCACCTCCACCGGAACCGTCACCCTCATCCCGCCGACGGTCGATATCACCCGCACCGGGCAGGAAGAGGAAATCGACGGCGTCCGGATCGTCTTCCAGCTCACCCCCGGCACCGAGGCACCGGCCGAGATGAATTTCCTCTTCCCCGGCCGCCGCGCACTCTGCATGGCAGAGAACGCGACCCACAATATGCACAACGTGCTCACGCTGCGCGGCGCGGTCGTCCGGGATTCCCGGGTCTGGGCCCGGTATCTGGACGAGGCCATCGCCCGATTCGGCGATAAGGCCGATGTCGCCTTCGCCTCGCATCATTGGCCGACCTGGGGTCGTGAGAACTGGACGGCGTGGGTCGCCGGGCAACGGGATATGTACTCCTACCTGCACGATCAAACCCTGCGGCTGACGAACCGAGGTCTCACCGGCCCGGAGATCGCCGAACAGTTCGAATTCCCGCCCGCACTCGACGGTCTGTGGGCCAACCGCGGTTATTACGGCTCCACCAGCCACAATGTGAAAGCGATCTACCAGCGGTACATGGGCTGGTTCGACGGTAATCCCGCGCATTTGTGGGAACACCCGCCCGCCGAGCTGGCGCGGCGCTACGTCGCCGATTACGGCGGTATCGAGGCGATCGTCGGTAAAGCCCACGGGTACGCCGCCGACGGCGATCTCCGTTTCGCCGCTACGCTGCTCCAGCACGCTGTTTTCGCCGAGCCGGACCACGAGGGGGCCAAACACGAGCTGGCGCAGGTCTACGACCGGCTCGGTTACGGCGCCGAGAACGGGACCTGGCGCAACTTCTTCCTGGTCGGGGCGCAGGAGCTGCGCAAAGGCCCGAGTCCGATGGCGACGAGCACGGCATCGCCGGAAATGATGCGGGCGCTGACCCTCGAGATGATCGTCGACTCGCTCGCGGTCCGCATCGACGGTCTGCGCGCCGCGGCGACCGATTTCACCATGGACTGGGAGCTGACCGACGAGAACCGGGTGCACCGCTTGACCCTGTCCCGCGGTGCCCTCACCCACCGCACGCCCACGGCCGAGGCCCCGGTCGACGGCCCCGCGGATCTCACCCTGACGCTCACCAAAGCGCAACTGTTGAAGGCCGTGGGCGGTGGTGGGTTCGACGGGGTCACCATGAAGGGCGAGGAAAGCCTGCTCCAGACCTTCATCGGCCTGCTCGACACGCCCGACCCGCAATTCCCGATCGTGACACCCTGACGGGGACAGGACCTACTCCCGGAAGCGGTGACCCATCCCCGGCTCGGTCAGCAGATGCCGGGGGTGGGAAGGGTCGTCCTCCAGTTTGCGGCGTAGCTGGGCGAGATAGACACGAAGGTAATGGGTTTCGGCCTGATACGCCGGACCCCACACCTCGCGCAGCAGCTCCTGACGGCCCACCAGTTTCCCGCGATTGCGCACCAGCATTTCCAGCACACCCCATTCGGTGGGGGTCAGGTGGACTTCGGCGCCCGCCTTGATCACCTTCTTCGCCGCCAGGTCGACGGTGAACGAATCGGTGACCACCACCGGTTCGCCGGGGTCGGCCGAATCCGCGGCCCGTCGCAGCGCGGCGCGCAGCCGGGCCAGGAATTCGTCCATCCCGAAGGGTTTGGTCACGTAGTCGTCGGCGCCGGCGTCGAGCGCGTCCACCTTGTCCGCCGAATCGGTGCGGGCGGAGAGCACGATGATCGGCATCTTCGTCCAGCCGCGTAATCCCGCGAGCACCTCGATGCCGTCGATATCGGGGAGCCCGAGGTCGAGTACCACCGCATCGGGTTTGCGTTCGGTCGCCGCCCGCAGTGCTCCGGCACCCGTCGACGCGGTGACCACGTCGTAGCCGCGCACCGACAGGTTGATCCGCATGGCCCGCAGGATCTGCGGTTCGTCGTCGACCACCAGCACGGTGGGCTGTTTCGCTCCGTGCCCGGGCGCTGCGGCGTTCACTGCGATACCTCCGTGGTCGGCGTGTCGCCGCGGTCGCCGGCGACGGCGAGATCGACGGTGACAGTGAGTCCTCCGCCGGGGGTGGGGACGGCGCTCACCGAACCGCCCAGGGCGAGGGCGAAACCGCGGACCACCGAAAGCCCCAATCCGAGACCGCTGGTGTTGTCCCGGTCGCCGAGCTGCTGGAACGGATCGAAAACCCGCTCGGCGTCGGCGCCGGGCAGGCCCGGCCCGTGGTCCACGACCCGCACCAGCACCCGGCCGTCCACCATGGCGGCATCGATCAGCACCTCCGATTCCGCGCCGTAGCGCAACGCGTTGTCGACGAGGTTGGCCAGGATCCGTTCCAGCAGATCGGGGTCGGCCGCGACGGCGATCGTCCCGACCTTCACCCGCACCCGGTCGAGCGCGCCGCGGCGGGCCCCGCGCGGGCTCACCCCCACGCTCACCAGGGACCGGTGCACTACCTCGTCCAGATACACCGCCCGCAACCGGGGCCGCACCACACCCGCTGCCAGCCGTGAGGAGTCGAGCAGGTTACCGACCAGCGCCGTGAGCTGATCGGCGGATTCCTCCACGGTGGCGAGCAGTTCGGCGCGGTCCTCCGGGGAGAACTCCACATCGTCGGAGCGCAGGCTCGATACCGCCGCCTTCACCGCCGCCAGCGGGGTGCGCAGATCGTGGCTGACCGCGGAGAGCAGATCGCGGCGCAACCGGTCGGCCTCGGCGAGCGCCGCGGCCTGGTTCGCTTCCTCGGTGAGCTGCTGGCGCTGGATCAGGCCGACGGCCTGGCCCGCCACCGCCTCGAGGACGCGCCGGTCGCGGGCGCGCAGGGTCGGGCCGGACAGCAGCAGCCAATACTCGCCGTCACCGACCTCGACGGCGGTATCGGCCGTATCGGGGCGGTCGGGCGGATCGGTGCCGACCGTGGCGAGCGCGCCGCGGGTGCGGTGGCGCAGGCTCACCGCGCGCTGGCCGTAGGTCTGGCACAAGCGGTCCAGCAGGGCGGTCGGATCGGCGCCGCGCAGCACCGAACCCGCGAACAGGGTGAGCAGTTCGGCTTCCCGGGAGGCCTGTCCGGCCTGTTCGGCGCGGCGCGCCGCGGTATCGACCAGCACCGCCACCGCGACCGCCACCACCAGCAACAGCACGGCGGGCAGGAAGTTGTTCGGCTCCTGGATGGTGATGCTGTAGCGGGGGTCGGTGAACAGGATATTGAGCAGCAACCCGGCCAGTAGCGCGGCCGCGATCGCCGGCAGCACACCGCCGAACAGCGCGACCGCCAGCACCGCCACGAAATACAGTGCGCTCTCGCTGACCAGGTCGAGATAGCGGTCCAGCCAGACCGCCAGGATCGCCGAGATGGCCGACGGTACCGCGAGCGCGGCCACCCAGGCCGCCATGCGGCGCAGCTTGGGCCGCGGTTTGCGCCGCCGTCGCCGCTGCCGGGCTTCCTCGTGGGTCACCATGTGCACATCGATCGTGCCGGACTGCTGCACCACCTCCGCGCCGATACCCTCGTCGACCATCCGCGCCCAGCGCGACCGCCGCGAGGTGCCCAGCACCAGCTGGGTGGCGTTGACCGTGCGGGCGAAATCCAGGAGCGCGGTGGGCACATCGTCGCCGACCACCGTGTGCAGTTCGGCGCCCAGATGCGCCGCCAGTTCGCGGACCGCCGCCATCTGCGGGGCGGCGACCCCGGTCAGCCCGTCCCCGCGCACCACGTGCACGACGAGCAGTTCGGCACTGGATTTGGCCGCGATCCGCCCGGCCCGCCGCACCAGGGTTTCCGATTCCCGCCCGCCGGTCACCGCGACGACCACCCGTTCGCGGGCCTCCCAGGTGGCGGTGATCCGGTGGTCGGCCCGGTATTTCGCGAGCGCGGCGTCCACCTGGTCGGCCAGCCACAGCAGGGCGAGTTCGCGCAGCGCGGTGAGGTTGCCGCGCCGGAAGTAGTGCGCCAGCGCGGCGTCGGCCTTCTCCGGCGCGTACACATTGCCCAAGGTGATCCGCCGCTGCAACGCCTCCGGGGTGATATCGACCAGTTCGATCTGGCCGGCGGCCCGCACCACCGCGTCCGGCACGGTTTCGCGCTGGGTGACCCCGGTGATCTGCTCGACCACATCGTTGAGGCCCTCGAGATGCTGGATGTTCACCGTCGACACCACATCGATGCCGGCGGCGAGCAGTTCCTGGACATCCTGGTACCGCTTGCGGTTGCGGCTGCCCGGAGTGTTGGTATGCGCCAGTTCGTCCACCAGCACCAGATCGGGGCGCCGTGCCAGCACCGCGTCCACATCCAGTTCGTACTGCACCGTGCCGCGATAGGAGAGCGCGATCCGGGGCAACTGCTCGATACCTTCGAGCAGTTCCGCGGTCTGCGCCCGGCCGTGCGTTTCGACCACGGCGGCCACCACGTCCTGGCCGCGGGCCAGCCGGCGATGCGCCTCCCCGAGCATCGCGTACGTTTTCCCGACCCCGGGGGCCGCGCCGAGATAGATACGCAGCTCACCCGGGGTCCGGTCGGGTGTCGTGGTCACGTGCGAATCATGTCATCGTGCACGGCTCACTCGCCGCCCGCAGTGCCGGACACGGGATAGCGGCGGTCCAGCTCGAGGTTGAGTTCGAGGACGTGGACTCGCGGCTCCCCGGCGAAACCGAGGACGCGGCCGGTGGTGTGGGCGGCGACGATATCGCGTACCGCGGCGGGGTCGATACCGCGGGCGGCTGCCACCCGGTTCACCTGGATCGCGGCGTAGGCGGGGGAGATATGCGGATCCAGACCGCTGCCGCTGCTGGTCACGGCGTCCGCCGGAACCGCCGGGTCGGCAGGGGCGTCCCCGGCGACGGGCACGATCCGGCCCGCCGAGTAATCCTCGCCGTAGCGCGCGCATTCCACCGGAACGCCCTGGTATTCGGCGAGGAATACCGGTGCTTGCCCGGTGGATCCGGCCGGGCAGGGTTCGTTCACGCTGACCACCCGCTGCGCGAGCACCGAACCGTCCGCGGCGCGGGGGCCCAGCACCGAGAGCACCGCCCCGACCCCGTTCGCCGTGCAGAACTGCCGGGCACCGTCGACGCCTTCGCGCGCACCGATCTCGTGACTGCGGGTGCAGATCTGGGTGAGCAGGCTCGGTGCGAAACCTGCCGTTTCGGGGTCGGATCCGGCCGCGAGCAGAGCCGGGTCGGCCGGGGTGTCGACGATGTTCTCCGGACCGAGGTTGGATCCGCCCGAGGCGAGGCCGTCGTACCCGTCGCCGGCCGCCGAGGGACGGCTCTGGAAATACCAGGCGATCGCGTCGCCGTCCGCGTCCGTGAACGACTGGCCGATCAGGGAACTGCCCACGACCCGCCCGCCGTGCTCGACGAGCGAACCGTGTGCTTTGTCGTGCAGTCCCGGCAGCTGGCCCGCCACCCAGACGAGGGCGGGGTAGGCGAAACCGGTGATCAAGGTCAGGATCAGCAGCGCCCGCAGGGCGGCGAGATGCTGACGGATCAGATCGGAAACAGGCATATCAGGCCATCCCGGGGAGATATCGGATCACGAGGTCGATGAGTTTGATCCCGAGGAACGGCGCGACGATCCCGCCCAGCCCGTAGATCGAAAGGTTGCGGCCGAGCAGCTTCGCCGCACTACCCGGCGTGTACCGCACACCGCGCAGCGCCAGCGGGATCAGCGCCACGATGACCAGCGCGTTGAAGATCACCGCCGACAGGATGGCCGATTGCGGACTGGCCAGCCGCATGACGTTCAGCAGATCCAGACCCGGGAACAACCCCACGAACAGCGCCGGGATGATCGCGAAATACTTGGCGATATCGTTGGCGATGGAGAACGTGGTGAGCGCGCCGCGGGTGATGAGCAGCTGTTTGCCGATCTCCACGATCTCGATCAGTTTGGTGGGATCGGAATCGAGGTCGACCATGTTCCCGGCCTCTTTGGCGGCCGAGGTCCCGGTGTTCATCGCGACCCCGACATCGGCCTGCGCCAGCGCCGGTGCGTCGTTGGTACCGTCCCCGGTCATCGCGACCAGGCGGCCACCCTGCTGTTCCCGCCGGATCAGGTCCAGTTTGTCCTCGGGGGTGGCCTCGGCCAGGAAATCGTCCACCCCGGCCTCGTCGGCGATGGCCTTGGCGGTGCGCGGATTGTCGCCGGTGATCATGACGGTGCGGATACCCATCCGCCGCATTTCCGCGAACCGTTCCCGCATACCCAGTTTCACCACGTCCTTCAGGTGGATCACGCCGAGTACGCGGGCCGCGCCGTCGCGGATCTCCCCGACGGCCAGCGGGGTGCCGCCGGCTGCGGAGATTCCGTCGACCACGGTGCCGAGTTCGGCCGGTACCGAACCGCCGTGCGCCCGAATCCATTCGGCCACCGAATTCGCGGCGCCCTTGCGCAACTGCACACCGTCCACATCCACCCCGGACATCCGGGTGGTCGCGGAGAACGCCACCCATTCGGCGTGCGCGAGTTCACCCGGGGTGCGTTCCCGCAACCCGTAGGTGTCCTTCGCGTACACCACGATGGAGCGGCCCTCCGGGGTCTCGTCCGCGAGGCTGGACAGTTGCGCGGCGTCGGTGAGTTCCTGTTCGCCGACCCCGGACAGCGGCACGAACGCCGCGGCCTGCCGGTTCCCGAGCGTGATGGTGCCGGTTTTGTCCAGCAGCAGGGTGTTCACATCGCCGGCGGCTTCCACGGCCCGGCCCGACATGGCCAGCACATTGCGCTGCACCAACCGGTCCATCCCGGCGATCCCGATCGCCGACAGCAATGCGCCGATCGTGGTCGGGATCAGGCAGACCAGCAGCGATACCAGCACGATCCCGGTGACCCCGTAGTCGCCCAGTGCGAGGCCGCCGGGCACGCCGGGGTTGTTGTCCACGGCGAAAATCGCCAGCGGCTGCAGCGTTACCACCGCGACCAGGAAGATCAGCGTGAGCGCGGCCAGCAGGATGTTCAGCGCGATCTCGTTCGGGGTTTTCTGCCGGGCCGCGCCTTCCACCAGCGCGATCATCTTGTCGATGAAGCTCTGGCCGGGCTCCTGGGTGATCCGTACGACGATCCGGTCCGACAGCACCGTGGTACCGCCCGTGTCCGCGGACCGGTCGCCCCCCGATTAGCGGATAACCGGCGCGGCCACACCCGTGATAGCCCAATAGTCGACCCAGGCGCTCCCCACCCCCCCAACCCCCTCCCCCGGCCCCCCCAGCCCCGCATCCCCCCCCCC
>NZ_JARWPM010000243.1 GCF_029869215.1 Nocardia carnea | reverse complement strand
CGATCCGGATCGCGGCCGACCTCACAACACGCAGCCGGCACCGATAACAAAGCGCCGCCCGGCGTTGGGGGGGGGGGGGGCGGCGCGGGGTTTGGGTACGGGCGGCCCGGGGGGGCCCGTACGAAAAACCGGGCGCCCGCGCCCCTTCCCAAATGTCGGGGGGCGCTTTGTTATCGGTGCCGGCTGCGTGTTGTGAGGTCGGCCGCGATCCGGATCGGCGACGTCGGAGCGGCGATCTTGTCACCGTTCACCGCGAGAATGACGGAACTTGCGCACGGGGTAGACCTCCGTCCGAGGTTTATGGCGGTGATGTCGGGGACGCTCTGCCTCGAATTCGGAGCTATAGCTTCTGATGGGTTGCGGTGCTGCCTCCGGGGAGCTTGGCGGGGCCGGTATTCAGCTTTGCTGCCGGGGTCGATGTTCCGCGAAGGGGCGGGGCTGTGGTTGGAGGTGGGCCCATGCCTCGGAAGTTGGAGTTTCGGCTGTGTGGGCGTGGGTCGGCCATCCGTCAAGGGGGCGGGCTGTAATTTTGGAGGCGCTCCGCGCCTCGAGGGCGGGGCCCTATTAACCCCTCGTCTTCACTCCGCCGCTCCTCCGCTTCGCTCCCCCGCTCTGTCGCTGCAGACGAGGGGCGGGCCCCGCCCGTAAACCATCCGGGTGTAGGGATTTGGGGGTCCTCTTTCCTGGGGTGCGGTGTTTGTGGATGGCCACTGTGGTGGCCGGCCTTTTTTGTGTGGAATACGGGCGTGGGGTGGGGTGGTGGGGAATGGCCGAAATCTGGTCGGGGAATTGTCGTTACCCGCCGGTAACGCTGTGTATGCTCTCGATCGTCCGACCAGTTCGAGAGGTGGATCACGGCCAATGAAGATCGTGTTACGTGCCACTGTGGCGTTGGCGGCCGCAGTACTGCTGGCGCCGCTGCTGGGGGGTGGGGCGGCAGCCGCACCGGTGGCTACCGGTCCGGACGGGGGCGCCGCCGGTGCGCAGTGGGCGGCGACCCACGATGGGCCGCAGCAGTACCCGAACATCCACATCACCTGGGATGTGCCCATCACCATGAGCGACGGCACCGTGCTGAAGGCCAACGTGTACCGGCCCGCCGATGCCGCCTCCCACCCGATCGACACCCGCACGCCCGTCTTGGTGAATATGACGCCCTACACCAAGCTGGCGACCAATCTCATGGACCATATGAATTCGGTGCCGGGGATATCCGACGCCATGATGCAGCTGGCCCGGGATATCGATATGACCGGAACCCCGCTGTCCGGCCTCACCGATCTCACCAAGGCGCTGGGTGGCGGCGCGATGCGCAACTTCTCCGTCGACCGGCAGCTGGTGAAGAGCGGCTACGTCCAGGTCGTGGTGGATGTCCGGGGTACCGGGTTCTCCCAGGGCGTCTGGGATATGTTGCGGCAGCGCGAACAGGCGGACACCGTCGAGGTGATCGACTGGGCCGCGCGGCAACCCTGGTCCGACGGGCAGGTCGGCATGACCGGGATGTCGTATTCGGGGATCAACCAGCTGCAGGCCGCCGAAAAACATCCGCCCGCGCTGAAGGCGCTGTTCCCGGTGGTGCCGGGGAGCGATCTCGCGCAGGACGTGCTCATGCCGGGTGGCGGTTTCGGGTTCAATTTCATCCCGCTGTGGATGACGCTGATCAATGCGACCAAATGGATGCCGAACGTGGAATCCATGGTCAACGGCACCTTCGATCCGGTGTGGCTGCACGACCGGCTCTCCTCGCCGTTCACCTATCTCGACGTCTTCCTGAACGCCTACACCACGCCGCGTGTCGAAGATCTGGACCCGCGGCTACAGGAGATGATCCGCGCGGACAGTCCGGACCGGCAGGCCTGGCTGGGCGACCCGTCGCAGATCGATGTGCCGACCTTCGTCACCGGCGGCTGGCACGATCTGTTCACCTACTCCGAATCGCAGATCTACAACCAGATGCCGCTGGCGCCCGGGCAGAAACAGCTGCTCATGGGCGATACGTATCACATCAACTCGGGCAGCGAATCCGGTAAACCGGGGCTGCCGCCGCGCCTGGACGTGCTGCAACGCGCCTGGTTCGACAAATGGCTCAAGGGTATCGACAACGGTATCGATCGATACGGCCCGGTGACCCTGCGCCAGCAGGGCGGCGGCTGGGTGACCCGGGACGGTTTCGGGGAGAGCGCGCCGGTGGACCAGCAGGCCGAGCACCGGCGGATGTATCTGTCCGCGGCGCCCAGCGGGACCGGCGGCCACAGCGTGCACGACGGATCGCTGACCACCGTCGCCGACAGTTCCGCCCGGCTGACGGTCGCGCCGGGACTCACCGGACTGTGTTCCAACGACGCCGGCCAGGCCACCGCGGGCGTTATCGCGATCGTCAATGCCTGCGGTGCCGATTCCCGGATCCAGGAGTTGAACGGACTCACCTTCACCAGCTCGCCGGTCGCGGAGGCCGTCGATATCTCCGGGCCGATCGCGGTGCATCTGGAGACCGTGCAGGACGCGGCCGACGGGTACTGGTCGGTGACGGTGAACGATGTGGCACCGGACGGGCAGTCGCGGGTGTTGTCCTCGGGGCAGCTGATGGCCTCGCTGCGGGAGATCGACGAATCGCGCAGCAGCCGGTCGGCCAACGGCGACTACACCGATCCCCGGCCCTATGTCGCGATCGAGCACCGGCGGCTCACCGTGCCCGGCGAGATGACCACGCTCGATATCGCGGTGCCCGCGATCGAGGCGCGACTCGAGCCGGGGCACCGGTTGCGGGTGGATGTCTACGCCGGCAATCCGCCCAAGGGCGTGCCGCCGCTGCCGATGCTCGTCGACACCGGACTGAAGCCGCAGCATGTGCAGCTCGACCCGAACCGGCCGAGTTTCGTGAACGTCCCGGTACGCGGAAACCCCGGTTGGTGAACACCCGCCCCGAGCGGGCGGCCGTCGTGAACCCCGTTGTGTCCCAGACGCAACGGGGTTTCGGCGTCTTCGGGGCATCGGACACGCCCGGGTCGATCCGAAACCCGGCCACCGCCGAACAATGCGTAAACGACGGGCAAACACCGCCGGAATCGCCCGTGACCTGCATGAAACTTCACCGACCCCGGGTTTGTTTACGCGTCGTCGACCGTACGATTCTTGATGTGAGCGTTCCCCAGGCCGTACTGCTGGCAGTCCTGGCGGCTGTCGTCGGACTGGCCGTCGGCGGACTGGTGATCCCATATGTGAACGCCAGGACGGCCCAGCGGCGGCAGGCCGATTCCGGCCTGACCATGTCCCAGGTTCTCGACCTGATCGTGCTCGCCTCGGAGAGCGGTATCGCCGTGGTGGACGAATACCGCGATGTCGTGCTGGTGAATCCCCGCGCCGAGGAATTGGGCCTGGTGCGTAACCGGCTGCTCGACGAGCGTGCCTGGGAAGCGGTGGAGAAGGTCCTGGCCACCGGCGAATCGGCCGAGTTCGATCTCACCGCGGAAAAGCCCACACCCGGCCGGGGCCGTATCGCCGTGCGCGGGCTGGCCCGGCCGCTCTCGCCCGAGGAGACCAGTTTCACGGTCCTGTTCGCCGACGACGATTCCGAGCAGGCCCGGATGGAAGCGACCCGCCGCGATTTCGTCGCCAACGTCAGCCATGAACTCAAGACCCCCGTCGGCGCGATGAGCCTGCTGGCGGAGGCGCTGCTGGAATCCGTCGAGGATCCGGAGGCGGTGCGGCATTTCGGTGAGCGGGTGCTGGCCGAATCGAACCGCCTCGGGAAGATGGTCACCGAGCTGATCGCGCTGTCCCGGCTGCAGGGTGCGGAGAAGCTGCCCGAACTCGAGGTCGTGGACGTCGATACCGTGGTCAACCAGGCCGTGGACCGGTCGCGCACCGCCGCCGAAGCCGCCGGGATCACGGTCAGTACCGACCGGCCGAGCGGACTCGAGGTACGCGGCGACGAAACCCTGTTGATCACCGCGCTGTCGAATCTGGTGGAGAACGCCATCGCCTACTCGCCGCGGGGATCGCATGTCTCGGTGAGCCGCTCGATCCGCGGTAACTATGTCGCGATGGCCGTCACCGACCGGGGCATCGGTATCGCCAAAGAAGATCAGGAACGGGTTTTCGAACGGTTCTTCCGGTCCGACAAGGCGCGCTCCCGCGCCACCGGCGGAACCGGGCTCGGCCTGGCTATCGTGAAACATGTGGCCGCCAACCACAACGGTGAAATAACCCTGTGGAGCAAATTGGGCACCGGCTCGACATTCACCCTGCGCATACCCGCGCACCAGGAGGCCGACGGTAACGGCGCCGCCGGCCTGCCCGCGTTGACGAAGAGAGAACCCAGCCCGCGGCCGAACGGTGCGGGCCGATCGAATGGTGTGGAGGCACGCAGATGACGAGTGTGTTGATCGTCGAGGATGAAGAGTCGCTGGCCGATCCGCTCGCCTTCTTGCTGCGCAAGGAAGGTTTCGAGGTCACGGTCGTGGGGGACGGCCCCTCGGCGCTCGCCGAGTTCGACCGCTCCGGGGCCGATATCGTGCTGCTGGACCTCATGCTGCCCGGGATGAGCGGTACCGACGTCTGTAAACAACTGCGTACCCGCAGCGGGGTCCCGGTGATCATGGTCACGGCGCGCGACAGCGAGATCGACAAGGTGGTCGGGCTGGAACTGGGCGCCGACGACTACGTCACCAAACCGTATTCGGCCCGGGAACTGATCGCCCGGATCCGGGCGGTGCTGCGCCGCGGCGCCGGCGACGAACTGGACTCCAGCAGTGAGAACGGCGTTCTCGAGGCGGGACCGGTGCGTATGGACGTGGACCGGCACACCGTCCTGGTGAACGGCAACCCGGTGACGCTGCCGCTGAAGGAATTCGATCTGCTCGAGTACCTGCTGCGCAACTCCGGTCGCGTACTCACCCGCGGCCAGTTGATCGACCGGGTCTGGGGTGCCGACTACGTCGGCGATACCAAAACCCTCGATGTGCACGTCAAACGCTTGCGCTCGAAGATCGAGGCCGACCCCGCCCGCCCCGAGCACCTGGTCACCGTCCGCGGCCTGGGATACAAACTCGAAGCCTGAGCGCGTCGGGCCCGGAGGCGGTAGCGCAGCGTGACCACGTGGGGCCCGCGCTCGGGCTCATTGGGCACTGCCTGAGCGCGTCAGGCCCGGAGGCGGTAGCGCAGCGTCACCACGTAGGGCCCGCGCTCGGGCTCGTCGGGCACTGCCTGAGCGCGTCGGGCTCGGACGCGGTAGCGCAGCGTTTACCACGTAGGGCCCGCGTTCGCGCGGGATGAACAGGGTCGTCCTGCGCCAGGCCGGTAGGTACTGCAGCGGTGCCTCAGGGGAAGTAGATCCAGACCTCGCCGACGGGGGTATCGGTGCGGTGCAGGGGCGCCCAGCCGAGGCCGTCCTCCTGGCTGCAGTCGTAGCGCGGCACGGTGGTTCCGTTGCCGCGGCAGACGATACTGCGCCGGGTGCCGTGCGGGCTGAGCACGAGCTCTTTACCGGAATCGCGGGCGGCGAGTGCGTTCGGTGCCCCGAGCGGTACGAAGTCGGCGGTGTGGTCGGAGAACTGGTGCGGGTCGGCGGCCGGTTGCGCGTTCGCCCACGGCGCCGCCGCGGTGATCAGGAGCGCGGCGAGGACGGCGCCGGCACCGGCGGCGCGGGGATGCGGGGCCCGGGATCCGGTGCGGACCGGCGGTATCGCGGGCGGGATGATCCGGTGGTGCCGGGGAGTGCGGCGAGTCCTGCGCAGTCGCATGGCGCGGCCTCCGGTGAGGTGGGATCTATCGCAGCTCGAGTCCCAGAATTTTATCCGGTTCGGCCGGAAACCCGTTCTGACGCGCCCGGGCTTTGCGACGAGCCTTGGTGGTCGCGGGATGCTCCGCGGCGATTTGCGTGCCTTCGCGGCGGCGCAGCTGCCGTTCCAGTTCCCGGTAGGCGGGCTCGCCGAGCAATTCGATGAGCTCGGCGCGATAGGCCTGCCATACCGGGCGCTCGCCGATATGCGCGTCGGGCGAACCCGAGCAGTACCAGTCGAGGTCGATACCGCCCGGTCCCCAGCCGCGCCGATCGTATTCGGTGATCACCGTGCGCAGGATCTCCACGCCGTCGGGCCGGGTCACGTATTCCTGGGTGCGGCGGATCGGGAGCTGCCAGCAGACGTCGGGTTTGACCGTATGCGGCTCCAAGCCGCGGCGCATCGCCATGATGTGCAGGGCGCAACCGGCGCCGCCCGGGAAATCCGGCCGGTTCAGGAAGATGCAGGCATCGTTGTAGCGGCGGGTGCGTTCGGCGGGCTCGTCGTCGAGATCATCGGTTTCCAGATACGTCTTACGACTGATCTTGCCCTTGTCGTCGCGCGCCACGTCCATCAGCTGCCAGTCCTCGGCGGTCAGCAATTTCACTGCCTTGCGCAGGCGTTTGCGATCGTCGTCGTCGGAGAGGAACGCGCCGTGGGTGCAGCAGCCGGCATCCGGCTGTTCGGCGAGGATGCCCTGACAGGCGGGGGTGCCGAAAACGCAGGTCCAATGGGAGAGCAACCAGGTGAGGTCGGCCGCGATCAGATGTTCGTCGTCGGCCGGATCCACGAACTCGAGCCACTCCCGGGGGAAGTCGAGCGGCACTTCCTGGCTCGGCCGCATCTTCGGCATCGGAAGATCGGTCGGAGCGGGTGCGGAGTCGTTCGTGGCTGCGCCAGACGTCACAACCCCTAACGCTAACACCACGACCAGGTCGATTGCTGTTCAGGTGGACCAAGTACCGTGTTCGTGTGCGTCTAGGTGTCCTCGATGTCGGCAGCAACACCGTTCACCTACTGGTGGTGGACGCACACAGGGGCGGTCATCCGATGCCGATGAGCTCCACGAAAGAGTCGTTGCGGCTCTCCGAGAGCATGGACGATGCCGGCCGGATCACGGCCGAGGGGGCCCAGAAACTCGTCGATACGGTGGCCGATCTGGCTAATCTGGCCGCGGCCTCGGGCTGCGCGGAACTCATGGCGTTCGCCACCTCGGCGGTGCGCGAGGCGACCAATTCCGACGAGGTGCTGGCGCGGGTACGCGCGGAAACCGGTGTGGATCTGCGGGTGCTGTCCGGAGTCGACGAGGCCCGGCTGACCTTCCTCGCCGTGCGCCGCTGGTACGGCTGGAGCGCCGGCCGGATCATCAATCTCGATATCGGCGGCGGTTCGCTCGAGGTGAGCAGCGGTGTCGACGAGGAACCCGATGTCGCCTTGTCGCTGCAGCTGGGTGCCGGCCGGTTGACCCGCAAATGGCTGCCCGAGGATCCGCCGAGCAAGCGCCGCATCGGCATCCTGCGCGATTGGCTGACCGCGGAACTGGTCGACCCGGCCAAACAGCTCACCGAGGCCGGGAAACCCGATCTGGCGGTGGGTACCTCCAAAACGTTCCGGTCGCTCGCCCGGTTGACCGGTGCCGCCCCCTCGGGAGCGGGGCCGCGGGTGCGGCGGACACTGACGAGTTCGGGCCTGCGGCAGCTGATCCAGTTCATCTCCCGGATGACCGCCGCCGACCGCGCGGAACTCGAAGGGGTCAGCGCCGACCGGTCGCAGCAATTGGTGGCCGGGGCGCTGGTGGCCGAGGCCGCGATGCGTGCGCTTTCCCTCGATACGCTGGAAATTTGTCCATGGGCGCTGCGCGAAGGGCTGATCCTGCGCAAACTGGATACCGATATGGATGGTGGACCACTGACAACGAACGCTCCGAACGCGGCGACCGGTAACGGTGTGGCGGCCGGTAGCGCTGCGTCGGCGGGCCCGGTCGAAACGGTGCCTTCATGAGCAGGAACTCCAATCAGCTGTCGGTGGCCGAACTACTGGCCCGCAACGGGGCGCAGCCGACATCCGGCGGCGGCGGGCGCAGGCGGCGCGGTGGGCGCGGGGTTTCGGTCACCGAACTGACCGGTGATCTACCGGCCGTCGAGGGCGGTTCGGCGCATGCGGCGCCCGATGCGGCAGAGGAGCCGGCCGACGCTCCCGCGGATACCGGTTATGCCCCGCAAAGCTATGCGGAACAAGACTATTCGGCCGAGCCGAGTCACTCGCCGATGTCCGGGCCGATCACGGTGTACAACCCGCTGGCCCCGTACCCGGGCGATACGTCCCAGGACGATTTCCCCGCCCGTCCGGCCCCACCGGACCCCTACGCACCGGCATCGTTCCCGGCCGAGGACAGCGCGCCGCGGCGTGGCCGGCGCCGCCGCGCCGATCCGGACGACGACGCCGAGGTGTACCCCGCTGCCGATCCGGCGAGCCAACCCTGGGAAACCGGCCCGCCGCTGCCCAGTGGTGGCCGGGCCGCGCGCCGGCGTGCGGCCGAAGCCGCCGAAGCCGCGGCCGCCGCCGAGACAGCGGAACCGGTGGCGGAAGCGCACCCGGGCTACGAATTGCCTCCGCGGTCCGCCGGTTCGGGCGCTTTCCCGGCCTCATTCCCCGCGCCGGCACCGCCCGGGGCGCCCGAGTTCGGAGGACCGGAGTTCGGGCGGCCGGAGCCGGGCCCGCAGCGGGCCGGCCCGGAAAGCGGGCCGCCGCGGCTGGGGCCACCGCTACCCGCGACCGAGGCATGGCAGGCCCCGGCACCCGCGACCGAGGCGTGGCCGGCTCCGGCGCCCGCCAGTGAACCGCGCCCCGCACTGGAACGCCGGCGGCGCGGGTCGCGCCCGCTCCCCGATCCCGCGCCCTGGCCGGAACCGGCCGTCGGGCAAGCGAACGCCGACCAGGCCACTTTTGTGTGGTCCCTGGCGGAACAGAGCAAGGGATTCGGGCCCGGCACACCCGACCTCGACGCCCCACCGCTCGACCACAGCGACCGCGGCGGGGCCCGCGGGGGCCGCAACGCTCACCCGGCCGGGAAGCCGGAACCGGGTTACCCCGAGCCGCCGGCCGAGCAGATACCGGACGACGGTTTCCGCAACACCGATATGTACGCCACAGACGTACACGGTCCCATGCCGCCGGCGCCCGGTCCCATGCGGCGTGAACACGGTAGCGACACGGGGGAATTCGAACCGGATTCCGATATCTACGCCGTCCCGGAGGACGACGATCTCGACGCCGAACCCCGCAGCAGCCGTGCCCATTCGGCGCTCACCGGTCGGCTCGGCGCGGCGACCGAGAAGTTCACCGCCCTCCGGTCCCGGGCCGCCGGATCCCGGAAACGGGACAGCGAAGAGGTGGCGGATCCGCGTAAACAGTGGATCATGCTGGGCGCCCAGAGTCTAGGTGCCGCCCTCGCCGGCATGCTGGCGTTCAAAGGTTTCGAACAGCTGTGGGCGCTGCAACCGCTGGCCGCGCTCGCGCTCGCCGTGGTGGTGATCCTCGGGCTCGTGGCGCTGGTGCGGATACTGCGGCGCACCGACGATATTCTCAGTACCGTGATCGCCGTGGTCGTCGGTGTGTTCGTCACATTGGGGCCGCTGGCATTCCTACTCAGTGCGGGCTGAACGAGGCGGCGATGACAGGCAACTCTCCCACGGCCGGGTCGTCCGGCGGTGGGCGCAGCCAGGGGATCAAGGTCGGTCTCTCCACCGCCTCGGTCTACCCGCAGAACACCGAGGCAGCCTTCCGGTACGCGGCCGAACTGGGTTACGACGGGGTCGAATTGATGGTGTGGGCCGAACCGGCCAGCCAGAACATCGATACGGTGCGCCGTTACGCCCGGAAATACTCGGTACCGGTCCTCGCGGTGCACGCGCCGTGCCTGCTGATCTCGCAACGGGTCTGGGGGGCCGATCCGGTCGCCAAACTCGCCCGCAGTGTGCGCAGCGCGGAAACACTCGGCGCGGACACCGTTGTCGTGCATCCGCCGTTCCGCTGGCAGCGGCGCTACGCCGAGGGGTTCGCCGAACAGGTCGCGGAACTGGAACAGCGGAGCTCGGTGGCGGTGGCCGTGGAGAACATGTTCCCGATGCGCGCCGACAAGTTGTTCGGCCGCCGCTCCGGCGATATCCGGCGCCTGGAACGCCGCGGCGGCCCGGGGTGGGCCCTGACGGCCTTCAGCCCCACCTACGACCCCACCGACACCGGATTCCGGCACTACACACTCGACCTCTCCCATACTGCCACCGCCGGCACCGACGCCCTGGCACTGGCCGACCGGATGGGTGCGGGCCTGGTGCACCTGCACCTCGCCGACGGCCGCGGCGCCGCCCACGACGAGCATTTGATCCCCGGCGAGGGCACCCAGCCGTGCGCCGAGGTATGCGCCGCACTCGTCGGCAACGGCTTCACCGGCCACGCGGTCGCCGAGATCAACACCCAGGAAGCCCGCACCACCGCGGCCCGCGCCGCCATGCTCACCCGCACCCTGGAATTCGCCCGCACCCACCTCAAGCTCTGTTGATCGGTGCGCCGGCGCTGGGCAAGACAGGTGTGGGCGGCACCGCGAAATGGGACAGGGCCGGTCCTGCGTTCACACACCCGGGGCGGTCACCCGTAGGCTGGTCCCCCAGGAAAGTGGCGTTGCCCGCTCGCTGGCGGTGCGCCGGAAAGCACAGGAGTAGTGATGACGACGGAGACGGAGCCCGCCACCGAGCTAGACGCGGTGCGTGCGGAGGCGCCGTTCAGCCGGGTCTGTGCGCTGACCGAACTCGCCGCCGACGAACCGGGCGCCGGGCGTTATCGCGGCATCATCGACGAGATCTGGACCATCGGGCCGAAGGTGCACGGTGGCACGATGGTCGCGGGGTCCGCCGCGGCCGCGACACGCTGGCTGCGCACGGTGGAACCGGATCGGTCCGGCATGGCGCCGCTGTCCGGGAGCACCGACTTCCTGGGTGCCCCGGAGCCGGGCGAGGTCACCTATGAGGTGTCCATCCGCAAAGTGGGCCGGCAGATCTGCCTGGTGGACGTGACCCTGATCCAGCGCGGCCGGCCGCTGGTGCGGACCGCGTTCACGTTCGGGCACCTCGACGGCCCGGACCGGGAACCGCTGTACGCGCCCGCGCTCACCGATCTGCCCGTCGAACCGGCCGCGGATGCCATCGGCTACGAACCGGGTTCGTCGATGGGCCGGGTCGTGCACGTGGCCCGCGGTATGGATGCGTTCCTGGACCGTGAATGGGCCCGTTTCATCGATAACGAGCACGGTGAACCCCGCCTGCGGATGTGGCTGCGGCCGCGCCCCCAGGATCAGGCCGACCCGGAGACGGCGTCCTATATCGCGATGATGGCCGCCGATATGTGCCCGCCGGTGCCCACGAACCTGGGCTACTTCGGCTGGTCGCCCACGGTCCAGATGACAACCTACCTGCGCCGCCGCCCGGCTCCGGGCTGGCTGCGGATCATTGCCACCACCCACGAAGTGGGCGGCGGTATGTTCGACTCCGACCAGATAGTCGTCGACTCCACCGGCGCGCTGGTCGCCCAGAGCCGCCAGCTCGCCCTCCTGCCCTCACCCAAACGCTGAGAAGCAGCGTGTTTCCTGCGGGGAGCTTCGTGAGCCAACCCCGTACCGCGTCGCCGGGGGCGGGGGCGTAGACAATGAACCCATGACACGTATTGCGGTTATCGGTGGCGGCCGGATCGGTGAGGCCTTGATCGCCGGCCTCCTGGAGGCGGGGCGCGCCGTCAAAGATCTGGTCGTCGTCGAAACCCACGCCGATCGGGCGGAACTGATTTCGGGGCGGTTCGGGGTGCGGGTCACCGATACGATCTCCGACGCCGCGGTGGGTGCCGATCTGCTGGTGGTCGCGGTCAAGCCGATGGATGTGGACGCGGTGCTCACCGAGCTCGGCAAGGCCGACCTCGGGGGCGAGCGGGACCAGATCCTGGTATCGCTGGCCGCGGGAGTGCCGACCACCCGGCTGGAAAACAAACTCCCCGCCGGATTCCCGGTGGTGCGAGTGATGCCGAATACCCCGATGCTGGTCGGCGAGGGAATGAGTGTGCTCGCCGCGGGCCGGTACGCCAAGCGCGAGCAACTCGACCTGGTGACCGAACTGCTGAGCACGGTGGGTCAGGTGTGCGTGGTGCCCGAAGGGCAGATGGACGCGGTGACCGCGGTATCCGGCTCCGGGCCCGCCTATTTCTTCCTCGTCGTGGAGGCCATGATCGAGGCGGGGGTGGGGCTGGGGCTCACCCGCGATATCGCCACCCAGCTGGTCAACCAGACCATGCTCGGCTCGGCGGCCATGCTGGCCGAATCGGGGCAGAGCGCGGTGGATCTGCGGGCGGCGGTCACCTCACCCGCCGGGACGACCGCGGCGGCACTGCGCGAGCTCGAGCGGTCGGGGTTGCGGTCGGCTTTCCTGGAGGCGCTGCACGCGGCCAAACAGCGTTCCGCGGAACAGGGCGCGTCCAGCGTTGATGGGGCATGAGCGAGGGCCCTGCGTGGTGACGCTGCGCTACCGCCTCCGGGCCTGACTCGCTCATGCTGTGTTGATGGGGCATGAGCGAGGGCCCTGCGTGGTGACGCTGCGCTACCGCCTCCGGGCCTGACTCGCTCATGCCGGGAATGAACGGAGGATTCCCAGCGTATGAACCTGTTTTCTCACTCCCGTCGCAGTAATCCCACTGGTCCCGCTAAGCTTCAAGGAGCACGTGCGTGTCTGTTCCGCCGGTGGGGAAGCCGGCGGCGCGGACGTGCCGGAGGTCAGTGGTGCGATGATGTCTTCTAACAAGATGTCCGCTGGTGGCGGCGGTGGTTCGTCGCCAGGACAATCAATACTCGGTGGTGGGACGCAGTTTCTCACCGTCGCCGAGGTGGCAGATCTGATGCGAGTATCGAAGATGACGGTGTACCGGCTGGTGCATTCGGGCGAGTTACCGGCGGTCCGCGTCGGCAGATCGTTCCGCGTGCACGCCAAGGCGGTGCACGAGTATCTGGAGACGTCCTACTTCGACGCCGGATGAAGGCGGTTACCGGCCCGGTCAACCGGGCCGGTAACATCAACCCTCGCTGTGTTGGATCGGTGGCCGTCGGCCTGCCTTCGGGTGGCCGTACTCGGCCGCCGCCTCCAGGGCTGAGGCTTCAGCCGCGAGCAACCGGGCGTACGGCCGGATAGTTGACGTAAGCGAGCGCGTGACGCGCCGAGGAGAGAACGCGAGGACACCCTATGGGTTCTGTGATCAAGAAGCGCCGCAAGCGCATGTCGAAGAAGAAGCACCGCAAGCTGCTTCGTCGCACCCGCGTGCAGCGGCGCAAACTCGGCAAGTAAGCGCGAGCGCGCATCGGAAGAGCGAAAACCCGCTACCATTCGGTGGCGGGTTTTTCGTTGCGTTTCGTTCAACTGAAGTTGGGGTTAGATCCCTGTAAAGGACGGCGGCGGCCACAGTGGTCGCCGTTACTCTGGTACAGGGAACAGTGAGCGGGGGTCCGATGCTCGAGGTGGGACGGTCCGGTGCAGGTGGACACTGACAACAACGGCGGCTACAAGCCGAAGGTGGTGCTGGTGACCGGTGCCAGCCGCTACTTCGGCGGTAATGTGGTGTGCCGGCTGGTCGCCGATCCCGATATCGAACGGGTTGTCGCAGTCGATGTATTGACCCCCAATCCGCCGTTGCGGCGCCGAATGGGCCGCGCCGAATTCGTGCGCGCCGATATTCGCAACCCACTGATCCGCAAAGTTATCGAACGGCATCGTGTCGATACCGTGGTACATACCGCTATTTTGTCGCAACCGCCGTCGGGGGGCGGCCGGGCGGCGATGAAGGATATGAATGTGCTCGGCGCGATGCAGTTGTTCGCGGTCTGCCAGAAATCGCCGACCGTGCGCCGGGTGGTGTTGCGCTCGAGTTCCGGGGTATACGGCGGCAGTGCCAAGGACCCCGCCAAATTCACCGAGGAAATGAGCGCGCGCACCCCGCCCGGCGGCTGGTTCGCGCGAGACATGATCGAGGTCGAAGGATTCGTCCGCGGCCTGGCCCGGCGCCGTCCCGATATCACCGCCATCACCTTGCGCCTGGCCCCGATCGTCGGGCCCGGCCTCGGCGGGCGGGCCGCCCAGCTGCTGCGGTCGCCGATCACGCCCACCGTGCTCGGCCGCGACGCGCGGCTGCAGTTCCTGCACGAGGAGGACGCCGTTGCCGCCCTCGTCCACGCCACCCAGGCCGGGCCCGGTGGCACCTACAACGTGGCCGGTGACGGAGCCTTGGCACTTTCTCAGGCGGTACGCCGTGCGGGGCGGGTCGCGATGCCGGTACCGTGGTCTGTGTTCCGCACCGTCGGCCGGACCCTGATGGGTCCGGTGATGCGTGATTTCAGTTCCGAGCAGCTCGATTATTTCCTTTTCGGTTGTGGTCTGGACACGACGCGTATGCGCGCCGAACTCGGGTTCGAGCCGCGCTGGACGACGGTACAGGCGTTCGACGACTTCACCGGGGGCGCAGCGTTGCGGCCCGTAGTCGATCCGGCATGGATCGACGCCGCAGAAAACAAACTGCTCGGCCTGTTGCGGGCCGGTACGGGAGCACATACATGAACGACGTCGCCAAAGTTATCCGGCTGCAAGATCTTTCCACCGTGCCGCGGCCACGTCCCGGTGGCCGGGACTGGACCGGTTCCGCGGTCCGGTCGGTGACTTCCCTGACCGACCGGCTGACCCCGCCCGCACCACCGGCGCCGCGGTCACCGATCGATCTGGTGCGCGACGCCGTCGGCAGGCAGATCGGGCGTACCGCCGAATTCGCCCGCCGCCGGCTCACCGGCGATTACCAGGTCGACGAATTCGGTTTCGACGAGCATCTGCTGGAATCGGTGCTGCTGCCCGCATTGCGGCCGCTCGCCGAGAACTGGTTCCGGGTGCAGGTGAACGGAATGGAGAACATTCCGGAGGCCGGTGGTGCGCTGATCGTGGCCAACCACGCCGGCACGATCCCGCTGGACGGGCTCATGCTGCAGCTCGCGGTGCACGACCATCACCCCAAACAGCGGGCCTTGCGGCTGCTGGCGGCCGATCTGGTCTTCGAAATGCCAGTGGTGGGTTCGCTCGCCCGTAAAGCGGGCCATACGCTGGCCTGCCGCCCCGACGCCGAACGCCTGCTGCGGTCCGGCGAGATCACCGGTGTCTTCCCGGAAGGTTTCAAAGGTGTCGGCAAGCAGTACGCCGATCGCTACAAACTGCAGCGCTTCGGTCGCGGCGGATTCGTCGCCGCCGCGGTGCGCACGGGTGTGCCGATCATTCCCTGCTCCATCGTCGGGTCCGAGGAGATCTATCCCAAACTCGCCGATCTCAAGCCGCTGGCCCGCCTGCTCGGCCTGCCGTACTTCCCGGTGACCCCCACATTCCCGCATCTGGGCCCGCTGGGTGCCGTTCCGCTGCCCTCCAAGTGGTACATCGAATTCGGTACGCCGATCAGCACCGCCGACTACGAGACCGAGGACGCCGACGACCCGATGCTCATGTTCGAGGTCACCGACCAGGTCCGTGAAACCATCCAGCAGACCCTCTACAAACTCCTCATCAAACGCCGCAACACCTTCATGGGGTAAGGCACCCGGACGTCGGCGCGCAGATCGGAGCTACTTCTTCCGGCGGGTGACGGCGGCGGCTACGGCGCCGCCGGCGGCGCCGAGTGCGAGAGCGGTGGGCACGCCGATCTTGGCGGCCTTGCGGCCGGTGCGGAAATCGCGGATCTCCCAGCCGCGGGCTTTGGCGACCTCACGCAGGTCCGAATCGGGGTTGATTGCCACCGCGGTACCGGTGAGCGAGAGCATCGGTACATCGTTGTGGCTGTCGGAGTAGGCGGTGCAACGTTTCAGGTTGAGGCCCTCACGGATGGCGAGCGCGCGGACGGCATGTGCTTTACCGAGGCCGTGCAGAATATCGCCGACCAGGCGGCCGGTGAATTTGCCGTCGACGCTTTCGGCGACCGTACCGAGCGCGCCCGTCAAACCGAGGCGTTTGGCGATCACCTGGGCGAGCTCGACCGGGGTCGCGGTGACCAGCCAAACCTGCTGTCCCGCGTCGAGATGCATCTGCGCCAAGGCGCGAGTGCCGGGCCAGATCTTGTCGGCGATGATCTCGTCGTAGATTTCCTCACCCAGCGCGGCCAGTTCGGCGGTGGAGCGCCCGGCGATGAATTCGAGCGCTTTTTCTTTACCGGTGGCCATATCGGTGCTGCTCTCT
Organism: Nocardia carnea; assembly: GCF_029869215.1. Classification (GTDB taxonomy): domain Bacteria; phylum Actinomycetota; class Actinomycetes; order Mycobacteriales; family Mycobacteriaceae; genus Nocardia; species Nocardia carnea_B. The sequence goes on along the minus strand of NZ_JARWPM010000243.1, from coordinate 24,708 downwards.
TTACCGGTGACCCGGAACTTCACCTGCTTCCACGCGATATCCATCAGATCGGCGCTGCGGAAATATTTGCGGGCCGCCAGACCGCGCGCGAAATGCACGATCGAGGCGCCCTGCACCATCGTGTTGTCCACATCGAAGAACGCGGCGGCGGTGAGGTCGCGCGGGACCTCGGGCACGCCGGTATCACCCGCACCGGCGCGTTCGGCATCCTGCAACGCCAGCGCGGCATCGGCGCTGGCCTCACCGGCGACGTTGGCGCGGACCTCCTCCTCGCTGGGCCCGAACGGGCTGCGCGAAATACGCGCCAGCTGCTCGGTAAGGCCCTGTCCGAGCGGCCCCAGATTCCAGCGGACCGGAAGTTCCCCGAACCGGCCCGCGATGAACCCGGATTTCCCCACCTTCGATCGTTCCGGCACCAGCACCTCCGCCTGTTCGCGCGAATCACGTCCACACTAACCGGACCTACGCTCCGGGACGCACCGCACCGGCGGGTACGACTCGGTGGCGGGTTGAATAGCCGTTATGACCGACCCGACGACCCATGAAGTGACTCTGCTGACCCGCGCGGGCTGTGCGCTGTGCGATCGGGCACTGGAACAGCTGCGCGCGATATGCGCGGAATTCGGGCTGACGCCCGGTGTCGTGGACGTGGACGTGGCCGCCGCCACCGACCCCGGACTACGCGCGGAATACGGTGACCGGCTCCCGGTCGTCCTGCTCGACGGCCGCGAACACAGCTATTTCGACGTGGACGAGCCGCGCTTGCGCGGCGATCTGGTGCGCTGAATCCATTCCGGGTGGGTGGTGCCCGCGTGGTCGCGTATCCGCCGGGCCCGGCCCGCCCGGTGGAATTGTGGCGGCAGATCGTACAAGGCCGGGCCGCGACACAAAATGAGGCGAATTTCACCGACTTTGTGCATGGGTTCACAAGCGGTTACGGTGGTGGCACGCGAACCGCAGGCCGGGGCGAGTATCCGGCCGCCGGTAGCAGGTGAATCAACCCGATATCCGACCCCGCACAAGTTTCGTGCGCCAGGGTCGCCGACCACCCGGGCCGTCTGGCGGTCCGGACGAGGAGCCGAGGACGTGACAGAGCAGCATGAGGCGCGCGACGTCTCCGGCGATGCTCCCAATGTCACCACTCGACCACCGCAGAAGGACATCCCCCAGGCTACGGTGGCGCGCCTCGCCACCTATCTCCGGGTACTGGCCCTGCTGACCGATGACGGTGTGGCCATCGTATCCAGTGAGGAACTGGCTGTCGCGGCGGGTGTCAATTCGGCGAAACTCCGCAAGGATCTGTCCTTCCTCGGCCCCAACGGGGTCCGGGGGGTCGGTTACGACGTGGCCAGGTTGCGGGCCCGGATCGAAGATGTGCTCGGCCTGTCCGGCGGGCACCGGGTAGTGCTGGTCGGTGCGGGCAATCTGGGTCGCGCGCTGGTCGGTTACCGCGGTTTCCGGCGCCGCGGGTTCGCGGTGGTGGCGATCTTCGACAACGATCCCGAGGTGATCGGCCGCGAGGTCGAGGGCCTGCGGGTGCGCGATGCCGCGGAGCTGGCCGCCGGGATCGAAATGCTGCGGCCCACCATCGCGGTGATCGCGGTACCCGACGACAGCGCCCAGCAGGTGTGCGACGAACTGGTGGCGGCGGGTATGCAGTCCATCCTGAGTTTCGCGCTGTGCCCGCTGACCGCGCCGCCCGGTGTCGAGTTGCGGCGGGTGGACCTGGCGGTGGAGATGCAGATGCTCTCCTTCGAGCGGGTCCGCAATGCCGAGACCGACGAGCCCGCCGACGCCCCGGCCACCGCGGATGTGGCCGAGACCGCGTCCGCCGCGGCGAATGAAACCGGTCCCGCCGGCGTTGTAACGGGTAGTGCCGTATCGGCCGCCCACCCCTTGACCGGTTCCGGCCGGATCGCCCGCCGGGTGCCCGCGCACCCGACGCCGGGCCCCGCCGGCAGGAGCGTGTCAGGCCCGGAGGCGGTAGCGGAGCGTGACCACGCAGGGCCCACGCTCGTGCCCAATAGGCCCGGCAGGAGCGTGTCAGGCCCGGAGGCGGTAGCGGAGCGTGACCACGCAGGGCCCACGCTCGTGCCCAATAGGCACAGCCTGTCCCATTGTGCGGCGCAGGCCGCCCAGACGACCTCGCATACGGCAACGGAGCCAACCAGCAAGGGATCGGTGGTCACACCATGAGCGTTCTTCTCGTCGGGATCTCCCATCGCAGCGCGCCCGTTGCGATGCTGGAGAAGGTGGCGATCACCGATGCCGATCGGCCCAAACTGATCGACCGCATGCTGGCCTCGAGCCATATCTCCGAAGCGATGATCGTCTCGACCTGCAACCGGGTGGAGATCTACGCGGTGGTCGACGCGTTCCACGGCGGCCTCGCCGATGTCGGCGAACTGCTGACGGCGCATTCCGGGTTGCCGATGCCCGAACTCACCCGGCACGCCTACGTCCGCTACAGCGAGGCCGCCGCCGAGCATCTGTTCGCGGTCGCCAGCGGGCTGGATTCGATGGTCGTCGGCGAACAGCAGGTGCTCAGCCAGATCCGCAGCGCCTACACCACCGCCGATGCTCAGCAGGCCATCGGGCGCACCCTGCACGAGCTGTCGCAGCAGGCGCTGCGCGTCGGTAAACGGGTGCATTCGGAGACCGGGATCGACCGGGCCGGTGCCTCGGTGGTGTCGGTGGCGCGGGGGCCGGCGGGCCCCGGGCACGGGGCGGCGGGCCGGCCGGCGGCGGTGGTCGGTGCGGGCGCCAAGGGCGGGTTGTCGGTGGCGCATCTGTCCCGGGCCGGTATCGAGCGGATCCTGGTGGTCAACCGCACCATCGAGCGGGCCGAGCGGCTGGCCGCGACGGCAGAATCGCACGGTGTCGAGGCACAGGCCTACGAACTTTCCCGGCTGGCCGAGGCGCTGGTGGCCGCCGATGTGGTGGTCACCTGCACGGGTGCGGTGGGCTCGGTGGTCACCCTGGCCGACGCGCACAACGCGCTCTCACACCCGCAGCGTGGCGGTGGCCGCCCATTGGTGTTCTGCGATCTCGGGCTGCCGCGCGATGTGGATCACGCCGTGGCCGGGCTGCCCGGTGTCACCGTGATCGATATCGAAACCCTGCAGCGCGATCCCGCTGCCGGCGCCGCGGCCGACGATACCGCCGCGGCCCGTGCGATCGTCGCCGACGAACTCGCCAAATACCTCGCCGGGCAGCGGATGGCGGAGGTCACGCCGACCGTCGCCGCGCTGCGGCAGCGCGCCGCGGAAGTGGTCGAGGCCGAATTGCTGCGGCTGGACTCCCGCCTCCCCGGACTCGACGATCCGGCCCGCGACGAGGTGGCCCGCACGGTGCGCCGGGTGGTGGACAAACTGCTGCACGCACCGACAGTGCGGGTCAAACAGCTGGCCACCACCCCGGGCGGCGACAGCTACGCCGAAGCCCTGCGTGAACTGTTCGAGCTCAAGCCCGGTGCGGCCCAGGCGGTGGCGGCGCCCATGGAGATCAGCCGCGCCGAGCACAACGGCGCCGGCTGGATGAGCCTGGACGGCGAGGTGGCGCTGGCCGACGATTTCACTCCCGCCGGCCCCGACGAACAGGAGCAGTCGACATGACAGTCCTGCACGGCGAAGGCGCTGCCCGGGCGGCCCAGGCCGGTGGCCGGGCGGCGTGGCGGATCGGCACCCGCGGCAGTCTGCTCGCCCGCACCCAGGCCGGACATGTGCGCGATGCGCTCATCGCGGCCGGGCATCCGGCGGAACTCGTCCTGATCGAAACACCCGGCGATCTGTCCACCGGACCGGTCGAGGATATCGGTGTGGGTGTCTTCACCAGTGCGTTACGCGCCGAACTGGCCGCCGGCGGTATCGATATCGCGGTGCATTCGTACAAGGATCTGCCCACCGCCGCCGACGAGCGTTTCGTTCTCGCCGCGGTCCCCGCGCGCCAGGACCCGCGCGACGCGCTGGTCGCGCGCGACGGCATGGTGCTGGGCGAACTACCGCCGGGCGCGGTGGTCGGGACATCGGCGCCGCGCCGGATCGCGCAGTTGCGCGCGCTCGGGCTCGGGCTCGATATCCAGCCGCTACGCGGCAACCTGGACACCAGACTGCGCAAGGTCGCCGACAAAGAACTGGATGCGGTGGTGGTCGCCCGCGCGGGGCTCGCCCGCATCGGCTGGCTCGACGCCGTCACCGAAGCGCTGGAACCGGTGCAGATGCTGCCCGCACCCGCCCAGGGCGCGCTGGCCGTCGAATGCCGGGCCGGCGATACCGAACTGATCGAGCTGCTGGCCGCGCTCGACGACCACGGCACCCGAACCGCCGTGACCGCCGAACGGGCCCTGCTCGCCGAACTCGAGGCGGGCTGCACGGCGCCCGTCGGAGCGATCGCCGAAATCGTCGAATCGTTGGATGACGACGGACGCATCGTCGAGGAACTGTCGTTGCGGGGCTGCGCCGCCGCGATAGACGGTTCCGATGTGATACGGGCCTCGACGGTGGGAGCACCGGCGCAGGCCGCGGAACTCGGCCGCGCACTGGCCCGCGAACTGCTGGACTTGGGCGTGCGCGAGCTTCTCGCCGCCGAACCCGGCACCGCGGGCGCATCCACCGCGCCACCCGGGGACAACACCACCCAGGTGGGAACGAGCACCGCCGCAGCGGATTCGAGCGGCACTGCCGCAGCGCAGTCGAGCGGCACCGCCGCAGCGGGAACGAGCACCGCCACGGACTTCACCGAACCCAGTCCAATGGAGAACAACCGATGAGTCGAGCCAGCAAGAAGCATCCGGGGCGGATCCTGTTCGTAGGGTCGGGCCCGGGGGACCCGGCATTGCTGACCACCCGATCCCGCGAAGTGCTGTGCCGGGCCACCCTCGCGTTCACCGACCCCGATGTGGACGCCGGAGTACTCGCCCTGATCGGCACCGAGGTCGAAGCCGACCCCGACGGGGAGCGCCCCGTGGACGTGCGGCCCGCCCTCGGCGATCCGGCCGAGGTCGCCAAAACCTTGATCGCCGAGGCGAAAGCCGGCCACGATGTGGTGCGGGTGGTCTCCGGTGACCCGCTCACCACCGACGCGGTGATCGCCGAGGTCACCACGGTCACCCGCTCACATATCGTGTTCGAGGTGCTGCCGGGGCTGCCGTCCGGGTCGGCGGTGCCCAGTTACGCGGGGATCGCGCTCGGCTCCGGGCATACCGAGGCCGATGTGCGCGGTGAGGTCGACTGGCCGGCGCTGGCCGCGGCGCCCGGCCCGCTGGTCCTGCACGCGACCTCCGGCCATCTGGCCGAAACCGCGAGCGCGCTGGTGGAGCACGGGATGGCTCCGCAGACCCCGGTCGCGGTGACCGTGCGCGGCACCACCCGCCAGCAGCGCACGATCGAGGCCACCCTGGCCACGCTGAACAGCACCGCCTCCGAACTGGTCGGACCACTGGTCGTAACCATCGGCAAGGCGGTCGCGCAGCGGTCGAAGATGTCGTGGTGGGAATCGCGGGCACTCTACGGCTGGACCGTACTGGTCCCGCGCACCAAGGATCAGGCCGGCGAGATGAGCGAACGCCTCGTCACCCACGGCGCCATCCCGAAGGAAGTCCCCACCATCGCGGTCGAGCCGCCGCGCAGCCCCGCGCAGATGGAACGCGCGGTCAAGGGCCTGGTGGACGGCCGCTACCAGTGGGTGGTGTTCACCTCCACCAACGCCGTACGCGCGGTGTGGGAGAAATTCGCCGAATTCGGTTTGGACGCCCGGGCCTTCTCCGGGGTCAAGATCGCCTGCGTCGGTGAGGCCACCGCCGAGAAGGTGCGCTCCTTCGGTATCAACCCCGAACTGCTGCCCAGTGGGGAACAGTCCTCGCTCGGCCTGCTCGCCGATTTCCCGCCCTACGACGATGTTTTCGACCCGGTGAACCGGGTGCTGTTGCCGCGCGCCGATATCGCGACCGAAACGCTCGCGGAGGGTCTGCGCGAACGCGGCTGGGAAATCGACGATGTCACGGCCTACCGCACGGTGCGCGCCTCCCCGCCGCCCGCGGAGACCCGCGAGATGATCAAGACCGGTGGTTTCGACGCGGTCCTGTTCACCTCCAGCTCCACGGTCCGCAACCTGGTGGGTATCGCCGGCAAACCGCACGCCCGCACGATCGTGGCCTGCATCGGCCCGAAAACCGCGGAAACCGCCGTGGAATTCGGCCTGCGCGTCGACGTCCAGCCGGAGGTCGCCCAGGTCGGCCCCCTCGTGGAAGCCCTGGCCGAACACGCCGCCCGCCTCCGCGCCGAAGGCCTCCTGCCCCCGCCCCGCAAGAAGAGCCGCCGCAGCCGCTGAGTTCGGCGGGAGGTCGGGAGCACCCGCGGGTTCGCCGGTGGCGTCGCGCACCTAGACTCGACCGTATGAGTGGGATCGAGCGTCCGCGGCGGTTGCGGCGTACGCCGGCGTTGCGGCGGCTGGTGGCCGAGACCAGTCTGGAGCCGCGGCATCTGGTGTTGCCGATGTTCGTGGCGGACGGGCTGTCCGAACCGCGCGAGATCGGTTCCATGCCGGGTGTTTTCCAGCATTCGCTGGATTCGCTGCGTAAGGCCGCGGCCGAGGCGGTGGCGGCAGGGGTCGGCGGGTTGATGTTGTTCGGGGTGCCCAAACCCGAGGACAAGGACCCGGAGGGTAGCCAGGCGGCCGATCCCGAGGGCATTCTCAACCGGGGGCTGCGGGCGCTGGCCGCGGAGGTCGGCGATGCGACCGTGGTGATGGCCGATACCTGCCTGGACGAATTCACCGATCACGGGCATTGCGGGGTGCTCGACGCCGCGGGCGCGGTGGACAACGACGCCACCCTGCTGCGCTATGTGGACATGGCGCTGGCACAGGCCGAGGCCGGGGCCGATCTGCTCGGGACGAGCGGGATGATGGACGGCCAGGTCGGGGCGATCCGCGCGGCGCTGGACGAGGCCGGCAGAACCGATACCGCCATCCTGGCCTATGCGGCGAAGTACGCGTCGGCGTTCTACGGCCCGTTCCGGGAGGCGGTGGCCTCGTCCCTGCAGGGCGATCGGCGGACCTATCAGCAAGACGCCGCGAACCGGCGGGAGTCCCTGTACGAGCTGGACCTGGATCTGGAACAGGGCGCGGATATCGTGATGGTCAAACCGGCCATGGCCTATCTCGACATCCTGCGCGAGGTGGCCGACCGGTCGCCGGTGCCGGTCGCCGCCTACCAGATCTCCGGGGAGTATTCGATGATCACCGCGGCCGCCGAACGCGGCTGGATCGACCGGGAAGCCGCCGTACTGGAATCGCTGACCGGTATCCGCCGCGCCGGCGCGGATATCGTGCTCACCTATTGGGCGACGGAGGCGGCACACTGGTTACGGTGAAGCCGCCCGCGGATATCGTCACCGCGCGGCAATTGTGGTGGGGCGTCATCGCCCTGGGAGTTGTCCGGCTGTTCGTCTCGCTGGCCGATACGCTGCTGAACCGGGAGCGGTTCGGCGCCGAGTTCCGGGAGCGGATGCAGGCCGCCGATCCGCAGCTCGCTCCGGCGACGATCGATCTGCTGGTGCTGGTGGGCGCGGTGCTCGGGGCGGTTTTCGGCTCGCTGATCGCCGCGCTGGGCGTACTGGTGGTCCATCAGCTCGGCAAGGGCAAGGTGTGGGCGCGTACGCTGCTGACCTTCGCCGGGATCTGGCTGGTGATCATGGGCGTGGCCGCACTGTTCTCCATCGGTGCCGTGGAAGGCGCCGGCACCGTGGTGTCCGGCGGGATTTCCATCGTGCAGGCGGTGCTCGCGGGTGGGGCTGTCTATCTGTGCCTGCGGCCGGAGGCCGCGCAGTGGTTCGCGCCCCGCGGGCCGGGAAAGCCGTGAGGATCTGCCGTCGCGCGGCCCGGCCGGATCGCACTCCGCTACGGCGCCGATTTCGCTGTCCCGAGTTCTGACCTGCGCGTTGATACCGACTCGCCGTCGGCCGCGCATCCTCAGGACGAACGTTGAGTTTGTTCCGCGTATTCCGGCATGTATGGTGAGGGCTGTCACAGAGGACATGCGAACCGGTGGCCACGGGTAACCCTCCAGTAGGGCGAAATCCCGGGGCCGGTTTTCCGGGGATCGGAGGCAACGATGCGAGTGGTTATCCAGCAGCCACAGAGTATCCGGCGGGATATGCTCGTTTTGAGTCTGTTGATCCTGTTCGGTGTGCTCACGGTCGCGGTTCTGCTGATCCCCAGCATCGTCGGCTGAGCCGAGGTGGTTTCCGCTTCCGGTACCCGCGCGTATGCCTGATCGGTCCGACACCACCGCCGTCGATTCCGCAGAGGTGCTGTTCGCCGAGCCCGGCGCGCGCTGGCGGGCGGTGGCGTACGGCCCGCTGATCTGTCTGCTGCTACTGGCCGCCGAACTCGCCGCCGGCGTCACCCCGCACTGGTTCGCCCTGCTGTTCTGCGCGGCGCTGATCACCGGTTTCGGTGTACTCCAGGTGTATGCGGCACGGACGCATGTGAGCGTGGAACTCACCGCGGATTTCCTGCGCAACGGTGCGGAGACCACCCCGGTCCGGTCCATCGCCGCCGTCCTTCCGGCCGATGCGGACGACCCCTGGGAGGACGGCCGCGCGCTCGGCGAGCTGACCGGGGTTCCGCGGCGGCGTACCGCCATCGGCCTCCGGCGTACCGACGGCGAGCTGGTGCGTACCTGGGCGAAGGATCATCGCGCCTTGCGGGCTGCGCTGACCGAGGCGATCGCACGGTCCGGTGGCACGGGCGGGACAGCATGAGCGAGCCGGTCACCAGGGTGTGCCGTGGTTCGTGTTTCGGCGACACGGCTCGTCAAGGCTGATTGCCAATCCGATTCCGCGCGGGCAGCATCGTGTGCAGGCGAAAATTTCCCGCTGACCGAATGCCCGCCGGGATCGCCGCTCCGGCCGCCGCAGAGATGAGGAGACCTGTGAACCGTTCGCTCGTCGTATCCGTCGATATCGCGGTGGCGGTTGTCGCGGCCGGACTGGCAGCCCTGTGCTGGGCGCTGGGCGTGCAGACCACCGATCTCCCGGCGACCGGGGACTATCCGGCTTACACCGCGACCCGCTACGTCGCCCCATGGTTGTTCCTGGCGATGTTGCTGGTCACCGGCGCCGGGCTGGCTCTCACCGATGCGGCCGCCCGGCTGCTGCGCCGCAGGAGGGCATGAGGGGCCGGGCGGGGCGGCGTGCCGGTGATACCTGCCGGCCGTCACCTCGGCAGATCGGCCCGGGTCAGCCCCACTGCTGGTAGATATCGAACACGCGGCCGTGCGGGGCGCCCGGAACGTGCACGAACACGATGACCGAACCGTTGTTGTCGACCGATTCCAGCATCACCTGGCGCAGTGAGGCGTGCACGCCACCGTTCTCGTCGCGGTAGAGGCGGGTATCGCTGTCGAGGCCCGCGCCGATCCGGGATGCCGGAACGATCTGGTCGACGAGCGCCGGGACCGGGCCCGCGGCCAGTGCCGCGGTTTCGGCCTGGTTCAGCCGCAGCCCAGCGCGGGCGTTCTCGGTGTCCACGACCGGTTCGGCGGCCGCGGCCGTACCCGCGCCGAGGCTGCTCGCCAGGACGCCGCACGCGACCGAGGCCACTGCCAGCGCCGCACCACTGATGCCAATTCGCAAAACGACCTCCCCGGCCGGTGATTCGGGCAATTGTTACGACGGAACAGAACAGTACGCACTCACGGCGAACGCCTGGTGTATTTGGCACGGCAAGTGCTGTGTGATTTGCCGCGGTGGCGGTGTGCGTCACCGATGCCGCACCCTGTCGTCGACGCCGTGCGGGCAGGCTGCCAAACTGGAGGCCGTGAGTTCTCTGCGCGTGGCCGGTACGGCGGTGCCGGCCTCCAGTCAGCTTTTCCAGCGAGCCGAAGCGGTAGTTCCCGGTGGGGTCAATTCCCCCGTGCGGGCCTTCGGCTCGGTGGGGGGTACGCCGCGGTTCATCTCCTCGGCCCGGGGCTGCCATCTGGTCGACGCGGACGGTAACGACTACGTCGATCTGGTGTGCTCCTGGGGACCGATGATCCTCGGGCACGCGCATCCCGCGGTGGTCGAGGCGGTACGCAAGGTCGCCGGGGACGGGCTCTCGTTCGGCGCGCCGACAGCCGCCGAGGTGGAACTCGCCGAGTTGATCGTGGAGCGGGTCGCGCCGGTGCAGAAGGTGCGGCTGGTCAATTCCGGTACCGAGGCGACCATGAGCGCGGTGCGCCTGGCGCGCGGCTACACCGGTCGCACCAAGATCATCAAATTCGCGGGCTGCTATCACGGCCATGTCGATGCGCTGCTGGCGGACGCGGGCTCCGGGGTCGCAACGTTCGGGCTACCTACTTCGCCCGGGGTCACCGGTGCGCAGGCCGCCGATACGATCGTTCTCCCGTACAACGACCTGGACGCCGTCCGCGCGGCCTTCGAACAGCATCCGGACGAGATCGCGGCCGTGATCACCGAGGCCGCCGCCGGGAACATGGGTGCGGTGGCGCCGCTGCCCGATTTCAACGCCGGGCTGCGCCGGATCACCTCCGACCACGGCGCGCTGCTCATCATGGACGAGGTGATGACCGGGTTCCGGGTGAGCAGCGCCGGCTGGTACGGAATCGAATCGGTGGCCGCCGATCTCTACACCTACGGGAAGGTGATGAGCGGCGGACTGCCCGCGGCGGCGTTCGGCGGCCGGGCCGATGTGATGGACCGGCTCGCCCCGCTCGGCCCCGTCTACCAGGCCGGCACCTTGTCCGGGAATCCGGTGGCGGTGGCGGCGGGCCTGGCCACGCTGCGCGCCGCCGACAAACAGGTGTACGCAGCCCTGAACCGGAACAGTGAACGGCTGGGCATTCTGCTCACCGAAGCGCTCACCGGCGCGGGGGTCGCGCACCAGGTGCAGTTCGCGGGCAATATGGTGAGCGTGTTCTTCGCCGAATCCCCGGTACTCGACTACGCCGCCGCCAAGGCGAGCCAGACCTGGCGTTATCCGGCCTTCTTCCACGGGCTGCTCGACGGCGGGGTATACGCCCCGCCCAGCGCCTTCGAGGCCTGGTTCGTCTCCGCGGCGCTCGACGACGACGCGTTCGAGCGGATAGCCGCCGCGCTACCCGCCGCCGCGGCCGCGGCGGCCGGCGCGCCACCAGAAGGAAGCCAGCCGTGAGCCGCCCCGACCCGGACAACGACGCCCCCACGGTCGGCACCGAAACCGGGAGTGCCACGGCGGGTACCGCTCCCGAGCACAGTCCCGCCGGACACGGGGACGCCGACGACCTCGCCGCTACGGCCGGTACCGCGGGCAGTATCGCCGCCGAACCGCCCTCACCCGGTGCCGCCGACCCCGAATCGGTGGAAACCATCGTGCATGTACTGCGCCACGGCGAGGTGCACAATCCGCGCGGCATCCTGTACGGGCGGCTGCCGGGTTTCGGATTGTCCGTCGCCGGGCGCGCGCAGGCGGGCGCCGTCGCGCGGGCACTGGCCGATCACGATATCGCCGTGGTGATCGCCTCTCCGCTGCAGCGGGCGCAGGAGACGGCGGAACCGATCGCGGGCCGGCACGGCCTCGCCGTGCGCACCGACGAGAACCTCATCGAGGCCGGTAACACCTTCGAGGGCCTACGGGTATCGGTCGGCGACGGGGCCCTGCGCAAACCCCGGCACTGGTGGAAACTGCGCGATCCGTTCACCCCGTCGTGGGGCGAACCGTACCTGCAGATCGCGCACCGGATGCTCGCCGCCGTGAACAAGGCGCGGGTGGAGGCCACCGGCCGCGAAGCGGTGCTGGTGTCACATCAGCTGCCTGTCTGGACGCTGCGCCGGTTCCTGCAGGGCCAGCGCCTGTGGCACGATCCGCGCAGCCGCCAGTGCGGTCTGGCGTCGCTGACCTCGCTCGTCTACCGGGGTGACACCTTGGTCGATATCGTCTACTCCGAGCCCGCGGGCGGATCGGATCCGACGGTGCACGGCGCATGAGCGGGTCAGGCCCGGAGGCGGTAGCGGAGCGTCCCCACGCAGGGCCCCCGCTCATGCGCGATGGATACAGCATGGGTAAGGGGTTCGCCTCGGCGGTTCGGGGCCGGCTGGTGCCGGTGCTCGCGGCGCTGCTGTGCCTGGCCGCGGTCGCCGGGTGTTCGACCGGTACCGACGCGGTCGCCACGGGCGGCGGTACGTTCGAATTCGTATCGCCCGGTGGACAGACCGATATTTTCTACGATCCCCCGTCCACTCGCGGGACCATCGGGGAGCTTTCCGGTCCGGATCTGATGTCCGATGACGGTGAAACCGTCTCGGTGGACGATTTCCCGGGCCAGGTCGTCGTCATCAATCTGTGGGCGCAGTGGTGCGGTCCGTGCCGCGGCGAAGCGCCCGCGCTCGAACAGGTCTACGAACAGACAAAGGATCTCGGGGTCGCTTTCCTCGGGATCAATGTCAAGGATCAGCAGGACAAAGCACGCGATTTCGTTATCGATAACCACGTCGGTTATCCGTCGATTTTCGACCCGCCCATGCGCACATTGCTGGCGCTCGGTGGCATTCCGACCAGTGTCATTCCCAGCACGGTGGTGCTGGATCGGGATCACCGGGTGGCGGCGGTGTTTCTGCGCGCCTTACTCGCTGAGGATCTAATGCCGGTGGTGCAGCGCATCGCCGCGGAGGGAGCATCATGAGAAGTCTTCGGTCCCGAGGTGTCCGCCGGTACGGCGCCACCCGCCCCCCGCGGGGGGTACGCGCCGAGGTACTGGTGAAATCGTCGCTCGGTTCCTGGGAGCTACAGCCGGCGGCCACCGCCGGTAGCGACCGGAGGGTGTCGAACTCGCGGCCGTCCGGGGCGCGCGGTTCGACCGCGCCGGGCGGCCGGGGTGAAGACCGCCGTACGAGCAATTCCGAACCGGAAGCGGAGCGTAGTTCGCGTTGACGGTTCTGGCAGGAGTGGGGGAGTCATTCCAGCAGACGGCGGCCACGGGGCCGCTGCTGCTGGCCCTCGGCGCCTGCCTGCTGGCCGGTCTGGTGTCGTTCGCCTCGCCGTGCGTGGTGCCGCTGGTGCCGGGGTATCTGTCGTATCTGGCCGGTCTGGTGGGTGCGCAGACACCACCGGTGACGGTCGAGGAGGCCCGGCGCGGGCGTACGGCGGCCGGGCCGGGCGCGACGGCGGTACTGACCGGCCCCGACCGGAAAACGGCCCCGCCCGCGGAGAGCGGGCGGTTGCGGGTCGCCGGTGCGGCCGGATTGTTCGTCGCGGGCTTCACCGTGGTTTTCGTGCTGGCCACCGCGACCGTTTTCGGGCTCATTCAGACCCTCAACGTGAACCGTGAGTTGCTACAGCGGCTGGGCGGCGTCGTCACCATCGTGATGGGCCTGGCTTTTCTCGGGTTGATCCCGGCGTTGCAGCGCGATACCCGGATGGCGCCGCGCCGACTGGCCGGTGTCGCCGGGGCGCCGCTGCTCGGTGCGGTGTTCGCGCTCGGCTGGACGCCGTGTCTCGGGCCCACCCTGTCGGGTGTGATGGCGGTGGCCGCAGGGACCGAGGGCACCACCGCCGCGCGCGGGGTCGCGCTGATCGTGGCGTACTGTCTCGGCCTCGGGTTGCCTTTCGTGGTGCTGGCCTTCGGGTCGGCGAGCGCGCTGCGCGGGGTGGGCTGGCTGCGACGCAACTCCCGAAGCATTCAAATGCTCGGCGGCATCCTGCTCATAGCTGTCGGCGTGGCGCTGGTGACCGGGGCATGGGAAGTGTTCATCGGCTGGGTGCGCGACGGTTTCGTCTCCGGGGTGACGTTGCCGATATGACCGTGACCGACCACCCCGAGGCGCCCGCACGTCCGCCCCGGCAGTCCCCGCTGGGCCGTGCCCGGGCGCTGATCCGCAACGGCTGGCGTGGGCTCACCAGTATGCGTACCGCGCTGGTGCTGCTGTTCCTGCTGGCCTTGGCCGCGATTCCGGGTGCGCTGCTGCCGCAGCGGAACCTGAACGAGCAGAAGGTCGCGGAGTACATCGCCGACCGTCCGATGCTCGGCGAGTGGATGGACCGGTTCGAGCTGTTCGACGTGTTCTCCAGCTTCTGGTTCACCGCGGTGTACGTGCTGCTGTTCATCTCGCTGGTGGGCTGCATCCTGCCGCGCACCGTGGACCACTACCGCGCGCTGCGCACCCCGCCGGTGCGGGTGCCGCGCAATCTGGCCCGGCTACCGCACCACCACCGTGCGGTGGTCGACGGGTCCGCGGCCGAGATCGCCGAACAGGCGCGGACGCGGTTGCGCGGCTGGCGCACCGAAGTCCGGGCGGGCGAACGCGACGGTGAGGTGACGCTGTCGGCGGAGAAGGGCTACACACGCGAACTGGGCAATCTGGTTTTCCACCTCGCGCTGGTCGGGCTGCTGGTGGCCATCGCGGTGGGACGGTTGTTCAGTTACGAGGGCAATGTGATCGTGATCGCCAACGGCGGGCCCGGCTTCTGTACCACCTCACCGGCGGTTTTCGATTCCTTCCGCGCCGGGAACGTCAACGACGGCACCGGGATGACCCCGTTGTGTGTGCAGGTGAAGAATTTCCGGGCCGACTATCTCGACAACGGTCAAGCCGAGATGTTCACCTCCGATATCGCGTATCAGTCGGGTACGGACCTGGAGACGAACACCTGGCGGGATACGACCATCAAGGTGAACCATCCGCTGCGGGTCGGCGGGGACCGCGTCTATCTGCAGGGGCACGGGTACGCGCCCACGTTCACTGTCACCTTCCCCAACGGCGAAACCCGTACCGAGACGGTGCAGTGGCAGCCCAACGATATGCAGACCTTCCTGTCCAGCGGCGTGCTGCGGATCGATCCGCCCGGCGGTATGTACACCACCGATACCGAGCGGCGGCAGAACCAGATCGCGATCGAGGGCCTGTTCGCGCCGACCGCCAGTTTCCACGGTTCGCTGCTCACCTCGGTGTACCCGGAGATGACCGATCCCGCCGTGGCGGTGGATATCTATCGCGGGGATACGGGCCTGGACACCGGCCGGCCGCAGTCGATCTTCGCGCTGGATCAGGAAATGGTGCGGCAGGGCCGGCTGGCCAAAGAAGCGCGGGTGAACCTGCGGCCGGGTGAATCGACCACCCTGCCCAACGGCACCGAGATCCGCTTCGACGGTGCCGAGGAATTCGTGAACCTGCAGGTCTCCCACGATCCGGCACAGCAGTGGGTGCTGGTGAGCGCGCTGGTGATGATGGGCGGGTTGCTGGTCTCGCTGCTCATTTCCCGGAGGCGGGTGTGGTTGCGGGTGACCCCGGAGGGTACCGTGGACCAACGACGCGTCGTAGTAGAAATGGGCGGGCTGGCCCGCACCGATCAGGCCGGCTGGGGCGGGGAGTTCGAGCGCCTACGGCACCGTCTGCTGGACGCTTCTGGGACCGACACGGGAGAACAATGATGCCGATCGACGAGACTCTCGCCGGCTACAGCGACCTCGCCTACAAAACGTCGATCGTCGTGTACGCGCTGGTGCTGGTCCTGCTGATCGTGCAGTACGCCTCCGCGCGCGCCCGGCAGGCCGGGGAAAGGGAATTGGTCGCGGCCGGTGGGGTCAGCGCCGGGAGCGATACGCCGGGCAAGATCAGCGAGGCCCCCCGGGTGCCGCTGTCCGACCGGCTGGGCAATATCGCCTTCTCGGTGCTCTTCGTGGCGGTCGGCCTGCATATCGCCTCGATCGTTGTGCGCGGTTTCGCGACCGGCCGTTTCCCGCTGGGCAATATGTACGAGTTCGTTTCCATGGCGACCGCGGCCGCGGCGGTGGTGGGACTCGTCTTCATGCGCGATCCCCGCTACCGCGGAATGTGGGCGTTCCTGCTGGTGCCGGTGCTGATCCTGATGTTCCTCGCGGGCACCGTGCTCTACTCCGATGCCGCGCCCGTGGTGCCGGCGCTGCGGTCGTTCTGGCTGCCGCTGCACGTCACGATCGTGAGTATCGGCAGTGGTGTCTTCCTGGTTTCCGGTATCGCCAGCCTGCTGTTCCTGTACCGGCTGCGCCAGCCCGAAGGCGCGGAATCGGGCAATATCCTCGGGGCCGTCGCGCGCCGTCTGCCCGATGCCCGCACGCTGGACCGGCTGGCCTACCGCACGACGATCATCGGCTTCCCGCTCTTCGGCGCGGGCGTCATCCTCGGCGCCATCTGGGCCGAAGCGGCCTGGGGCCGGTTCTGGGGCTGGGATCCGAAGGAAACGTGCTCGTTCATCGCGTGGGTGCTCTACGCCGCGTATCTGCACGCCCGGGCGACCTCGGGCTGGCGGGATACGAAAGCGGCATGGATCAATATCGCCGGATTCGTCGCCATGCTGTTCAACCTCTTCATCATCAATCTCGTCGTTTCGGGTTTGCACAGCTACTCCGGGCTCACCTGATTCGCGCCGAAAATTGTCACATTCCGATTTCGACACGGTGTTTCCGGCGCGGTAATGATCGTTACTCCGCCGCAATGCGCAGTTGCTATTGTTCCGTCGGTAACAGCTGAACTGCATACAGCCCGGTGGTTCTCGAGTAAACGGGCGTGACCGGTCATTTCCCCTCCACCACGCGGATAAAGCCGCGTCGAACAGTGAGGAGAGCGGCAGTGGATTCGGAGAATTTCAGTTCGGATAACGGCGCCGGCTCGGATTGTTGTCCGCCCGAGACCGCGAACTCCGCGATCATCTGTGGGCTCGAGCCCGATTCTCTCGTGCGATTGGTCCGTACCGCCGTGGGATTACCCGCCGAGGCGCTGGACCGGCTGGCCGGCGTCGCGGATAAATTGCGTGCGGTGGAAGGGCTGCCGCAACTCGACAGCACCGCGGACTAGATACGCGGCGCCCGGTGGCGCGGCGATATGCACCCGCCGTACCGGTTCGGTGGTCAGGGCTCGGTGGATTCCGGATCACCGTCGGTGCGGTGGCGCGGGTGCGAGATACGCCAGAGGAATTCGGGATCATCATCCGGTCCGAGCACCCGCTTACGGGCCGGTCCCGGCGCGGATGTGGGGCGTCCGGGCCCGAACGCTTTCCAGCACAGCACCGCGAGCACCACGATCACGATGAGTGCCAACACGTACATCACGTGGCTCACCTCCTCTATCGAGGTTAACTCCCGGAGTGCCGGTCGGTAAGAGCACCGGCCCCGAGAGGGTGGATCACCGCCGCGGGTCGTGCTCGGCCGCAACTGCTGTGCGGCCGAGGTGCCCTGGTGCGGAGCCGAATATCAGGCGCCGCGCACGGTCGCTTCGGTGGTGAGCGATTCGAGCAGGCGCAGCACCTCCGATTCGCGGAACCGGCGATGTCCGCCCGGGGTGCGCAGGGAGCCGAGCCGCCCCGCATGTGCCCAGCGGGTGACGGTTTTGGGGTCTACGTGGAACAGGGCGGCAACCTGGCCGGGGGTCAGCAGGTTCTCCTGGGCCCCGACGGCAATCGCGGTCATGGCAAACCTTTCTGTTTCGTCACGTTTTCTCATCGGATTCCGACATAGTGGCACCGCGACCCCCGGGTACTCGAACCACCTACTGTTGGTAAAGGGGAGGTAATGGACAAATCGGATGTGCCCGTGTGGCGGCAGCTAACGGTTCGCTTACGCTGGTCAGGTGAGTGACGCGAACCCTTCCGAGGAATCGACCGCCCCGCAGCCCGCTACCTCGCCCGGCCGCCGGCTCGCCCGCAACCTGGCGCTCTACACGCTGGCGCGGCTGGTGCTCGTCGTGCTGCTCACCGTCGTGATCGTTGCCGGTGCCGCGGTGGTCTCGGTGCAGGTACCGCTGGTCGTGGCCATTCTGTTCGCCATCGTGATCGCCATGCCGCTCTCGCTCACGCTGTTCAAGGGGCTGCGGGCCCAGGTGAACTCCGATATCGCCGCGATCGACGAACGCCGCCGCCGGGACAAGGCGGAGTTGCGCGCCCGGTTGCGCGGGGAGCCGGGGGCGGCCGAGCCCACGGATACGGGAGCGGACGAATCGGGCAAACGCCGGTCGGGGCGGCCCGAGAGCTCGCCGGGTGAATCCGAGCCCGGCCGCCGGAGTGCGCCCGAGAGCGCGGAACGGCCCGAGACTTCGCGGACCGGTTCGGCCGGATCCGAGGCCGGCGGTGCGGACCGGGACAAGGCAGAGGGGGCGGATGCCGGCAACGACTCCGGTACCGGGAAACCGGGGCGGGGCCCGGCGGACGGCTCCGGCGGTACCGCGTGAGGAGCTGTACTCGCGGGAATCCGCGGGATTGGGCCGATAACGCCGTCCGGCTCATCGACGCCGACGCGCAACGCAGCGCCGATACCCATCTGCTGCGCTATCCGCTGCCGCCGGACTGGAATGTGCAGCTGTATCTCAAGGACGAATCGACTCATATCACCGGCAGCCTGAAGCATCGGCTGGCCCGATCGCTGTTCCTGTACGGGCTGTGCAACGGCTGGATCACCGAGGGCACCACGATTGTGGAGGCGTCCTCGGGGTCGACGGCGGTCAGTGAGGCGTATTTCGCCAAATTGCTGGGGCTGGAGTTCGTCGCGGTGGTGCCGGCGCGTACCTCGCCGCAGAAGATCGCGCTGATCGAAGCGCAGGGCGGGCGCTGCCACTATGTGGAACGGCCACCGGATATGTACACCGAGGCGGCGCGGCTGGCGGCCGAATGCGGCGGGCACTATCTGGATCAGTTCACCAACGCCGAACGCGCCACCGACTGGCGGGGCAACAACAATATCGCCGAATCGATCTTCGAGCAGTTGCGGCTGGAGTCCAACCCGGTGCCGGAATGGATCGTCGTCGGCGCCGGAACCGGCGGGACCAGCGCCACCATCGGCCGGTACCTGCGGTACCGCCGATACGCGACCCGGCTGGCGGTGGTGGACCCCGACAATTCCGCCTTCTACGGCGCCTACGAAACCGGCGCCCGCGATTACACGACCGGGATGCCCTCCCGGATCGAGGGCATCGGCCGGCCGCGGGTGGAGCCCTCGTTCGTCCCGGAGGTGGTGGACCGGATGCTCCATGTACCCGATGCCGCCTCGATCGCCGCGGCACGGTTCGCCGGTCTCGGTTTGGGCCGACGGGTCGGGGGGTCGACCGGTACGAATTTCTGGGGTGCCTGCGCACTGATCGCGGAGCTGCTGGCCGCCGGGCGGGGTGGCAGTGTGGTAACGCTGCTGTGTGACGGTGGCGAACGGTATGCGGGCACCTATTTCGACGACGACTGGGTCGCCGCACAGGGCTGGGATCTCACGGGGCCGACGGCGGTTCTCGAGGAGTTCTTCGCGACCGGCCGCTGGTCCGGCTGACACCGGGATTCGACACGATCGCCATACCACCGGGCGCATTCGATGACTCCGGTATGGATCTCGATCCAGGCCGCTCGGGCGGCCGTCTCCCCGTGCTGGAAGCGGGCCGGGCGGCTATCGGCTCGCACTGCGTGCCGATCAGGTCCGTACATCGTGGCCGAAGACGCGGGCGCTGCGCCGTCGGGCCGTAGCAGCGTGTCGAGCATGCGGATGGTGGTGGTCTTCCCGGCGCCGTTCGGTCCGAGGACGCCGTAGACGGAGCCCTGCGGTACCGCAGGGCTCACTCCGTCGACGGCGCGCTAGGTGCCGAACACACCTTGACCAGGCCGGTCGCCTCGATGGCGAGCGATGCGGCTGATTCGTGTTTCGTCAGGGCACTCACGGTTCCCTGCCGGTCTTGCACGGCCCTTGCACCGCGATTGCGGCACCTTTCGTCAATTTTTATTGACAGCCACGGTGTCGTCAATCAAAATTGACATATGACAGAAGCAACCACACTCGCTGCCGCGGCCGGCAGTCCCGACCCCGCCGTGGGGCTGCGGGCGGTGCTGGCGCTACGCCGGCTACTCGACCGGCTGGAGGCCATCCAGGTGGGCAACGCCCGGGACCAGGGCTGGTCGTGGCAGGCCATCGCGGACGCGCTCGAGGTCAGCAAGCAGGCGGTTCATCAGAAATACAACCGGAAAGTCAGGAGTCGGTAGATGTTCGAGAGGTTCACCAGGAACGCCCGGTCGGCGGTTGTCGCGGCCCAGGAGTCCGCGCGCGAACTACGGTCACCGGAGATCGGGGTCGAGCATCTGTTGCTCGGTCTGCTGGAAGAGGCCGAACCGGCACTGCACACTCTGCTGGAACGCAACGGAATCACCCTCGCCTCCGCGCTGCGCCGCCTCCGCGCCGCGGCGCGTGACGAACCGCTGGGCGCGGAAGACGCGGAGGCGCTGCGGTCCATCGGAATCGACCTCGACGCGGTCCGTGAAAGCCTGGAAGCGAATTTCGGTGCCGACGCGCTGGATCGTGCCGTCCCGCCGGAAGAATCCCGGAGCGGCCGTATGCGGTTCGGGCATATCCCGTTCAGCCGGGACGCCAAGAAGATCGTGGAACTCGCGCTCCGAGAGGCGCTGGCGCGCAAAGACAAAACCATCGAGTCGGGACATATCCTGCTCGCCATCCTGCGCGCCCCCAACCCGGTCACCACCGAACTCCTCGGCGGCCCCGACGTTCTCACCGGACTACGAGACCAGGTCAACACCCACCTGGACCGAGCAGCCTGAGGGCCGAAACCCGCGCGCCGAAGGCGCGCAAATAAACACCACTGTGCCTAGCATGGGGTATGCAGCTTGTGCTCCGGCTGATCGGCACCGCGTTCGCCATCTGGCTTGCCGCGTTGTGGGTCGGCAAAATCGAGATCATTTCTCCGGCGGATCAGGGCAACGGCGCGAAAATCGTTGTCCTGCTCGCGGTGGCGGTGGTGTTCACCCTGGTGAACGCGTTCGTCAAGCCGATCGTGAAGTTGCTGTCGCTGCCCTTGGTGATCGTGACACTCGGCTTGTTCCTGCTGGTGATCAACGCGTTGATGCTGTGGCTGACCGCGTGGATCACCGAGGCCACCGATTACGGCCTGCGGATCGACGGCTTCTGGGCCGCGTTACTGGGCGCCCTCATCATCACCGTCGTGAACTGGGCGATCGGCATCCTCCTGCCCGACGACTGAGTTCGGCGCGCGGAGCGTGCCGCCCAGAGATAGGGCGGCGGGGTTCAGGCGGCCAGGCCGAGGGCGAGGGCGGTGAGTGCGGACCAGGCCAGCATGGCCAGGCCGGAATCGCGGAGCGCGGGGATCAGTTCCAGCCCGCCCTTGCCGGCCCGGACCGGCGCGTTGGCGCGCAGGGCCAGCGGCGCGGCGAGTAGGCCGACGAGGACCCACGGGGTGCGCAGTACGAGGATCGAGCTCATCACGAACGGGGCCGCCAGGAGCACTATGTGCAGCGTGCGAGTTCGGGTGTCACCGAGTTTCACCGCCAAGGTGGTTTTCCCGGATTCGGTATCGGTGGGGATATCGCGCAGATTGTTCGCCACCAGCACCGCACTGGAGAACGAGCCGACCCCGACGGCCAGCGCGACCCCGGCCCAGTCGACCCGCCCGGCCTGCACGAACTGGGTGCCGAGCACCGCGACCAGGCCGAAGAACACGAAAACCGCGATCTCCCCGAACCCGCGGTAGCCGTAGGGTTTGCTCCCGCCGGTGTAGAACCACGCCCCGGCCAGGCATACCGCGCCGATCAGCACCAGCCACCAGGCGGAGAGCGCGGCGAGCACCAGGCCGAGCACCGCTCCCACGGTGAGGCTCGCCACGGCCGCGGTGCGCACCGCGGCAGGGGTGGCGAGGCCGGAACCGACCAGGCGCAGCGGGCCGACGCGTTCGTCGTCGGTACCGCGGATACCGTCGGAGTAGTCGTTGGCGTAATTGACGCCGATGATCAGAGCCAGCGAAACCCCCAGCGCCAGCAGCGCTTTCCACCAGACGGCACCGTCGATGGCGGCCGCGGCGCCGGTTCCGGCGAGAACGGGGGCGATCGCGTTCGGCAGGGTGCGGGGCCGGGCGCCCTCGAGCCATTGTGCTGCGGTAGCCATTCCCGAAGCCTAGTGCGCGCGGCCGGAGCGGGCCCATTCGCAGACCGGACCCGGCAGGTGCACGGCGGGCGGTACTTGCCCGATCGGGCTCGCGCGGGCATTCTCGAGTTCGTTGGACTGATCTTCCTCTCGACGGGTATCCGCCCGGCGAGGTCAATGCGGAGGAGAGGAGCCCACCATGGCCCAGCACAAGGTTTCCCGGACGGCCGAACCCGGCGCCTTCGATGCGGTGCCCGAGGCCGACCGTGCCGAACAGGACGCACCGGCCTACCCGGACGACGCCCCGTACACCGATATCGACCCGCGTTCGGTTCCGGAGGATATGCCGGTTCCGGAGGACACCGTGCCCGCCGCGGGCGTCCCGGACCGGTGGCATGCCGCCGACCCCGCCGATGTGGCCGAACAGTCCATTCCGGTACCGCTGGTCGACGACTACGACGGTGCCTACGCCGACGAGGAGCCCTGAGTCATACCGGCGCGGCGCCTCCGAGCCGAGGCCGTGGTGCGGTATCCGGCGCGGCCGTCGCCGGTCCGGGCGTGAACGCGGGTCAGCGGCTCACCTACGCCCGACCCGCGAGCGCGTGGTTCACGAGGCCGAACCGGCAAGCAGATGCTTGCGCAGTTCGGCACGGTCCGGTTTGCCCGGGCCCAGCAGCGGGATCTCGTCGACCAGGGTGAGTTCGCGCGGCGCCGCGACGGCGTCCAGTTCGGCAAGGACATGCGCGCGCAGTTCGTCGAGGGTGGGTGTCGCGCCCGGGACGGGTACCACCGCGACCGCGACCCGCTGCCCGAGCCGGTCGTCGGGCAGGCCCAGCACCACACATTCGGCGACTGCGGGATGTGTTGCGAGTACCGCCTCCACGACCTGCGGGATCACCAGCAGGCCGCCGGTGGAGATCGCCTCGTCGAGGCGGCCCTGAACACGGAGGACGCCGTTGTCGAAGACGCCCGCGTCGTCGGTGCGGAACCAGCCCGGTTCGGCGAAAGCCGGATGGTCGGGCATATTGCGGTACCCGGCGGCCAGCATGGCGCCGCCGAGCAGGATCCGTCCGCTGTCGATCCGCACCAGGGCGCCGGTCAGCGGCACCCCGTCGTACACGCAACCGCCGCAGGTCTCGCTCATCCCGTAGGTGCGCACGACATTGATTCCGGCGTCGCGGGCACGCTCGTAGAGCGGTAGCGGGGTCGCGGCGCCGCCGATGAGTACGGCGTCCAGTTCGGCGAGAGCCGCGGTCGCGGCCGGGGAGTCGAGCACCTTGATCAACTGGGTCGGCACCAGCGAGGTGTAGCGGCGTTCCCCGCGCATACCCGCGATCGCCCCGGCCAGCGCCTCGGGCAGGAACCCGCCGGAGACATCCACCACCGTCGGTTCCGTGCCCGCCAGCAGTGAGCGCATCAGGACCTGCAGGCCGGCGATGTGATGGGTCGGCAGTGCGAGCAGCCAGCTGCCCGGGCCGCCGAGCCGTTCGTGGGTGGCGTCGCCGCTGGCCCGTAACGCGGCCGCGGTGAGCATGGCCCCCTTCGGCACGCCGGTGGTACCCGAGGTGGTGACGACCAGCGCGATATCGTCGTCGATCGGCTCACCGGGCGCGAGTGCGTCACCGAGCCGGCGGGCTTCGCGCCGATCGCTGGTGGGCACCGGCAGCCAGGCCGCCGAACCGCTGCCGTCGAGCACCTGCCGCAGATGCGGTAGGACATCGCTGACTCCGCTGCCGGTGGGCATGGGCAGGGTACGCAGGGTTTTCGTCACGGCCGCGCCTTGTCCCCGGGGTTCCGGAAAGCCATGGTGCGCACGCTGTACTCGCTCACGGCTGCGATGGTGTCATGTCCGCCGGACCGCGGACAGCAGGGGTCGGCGCTGCTGGGACAGGGCGCCGGAGCCGGATGGTCGGAGGGGGCTTCGCCAGGCATGGGACTGCGATTCACTCGTCGGACGGTACGAAATCGGTCGCACCGGGCGTCGGTGATCGGGCGGCCATCCGATCGTATCGTCGCCCGGCGGGCCGGTCCTTGGCAACCCGTCGGAAAACCGGACCGGTCCCGATCAGCGGTTGTCCCGCCGGAGCGGATGCTCCTGCGGCACTTCCACCAGCACGATCGGCACACCGTCGGGATCGGTCAGCCACATTTCGACCAGACCCCACGGTTCGGTCACCGGCGCGCGGTCGATCGTCACCCCGCGCAGGGCCAGTTCGACCGCGACCGCTCCGACATCGCGCACCTGCAACCAGATCGCTCCCGCGAACCCGGCCGGATCGTCCGCCGACCCGCCGTGCCCGGCGATCTCGAGCAGTGCCTGCCCGGCGAAGAACACCGTGCCGCCCGGGTATTCCCGGGCTACGGCCAAGCCCAGGGAATCGCGGTAGAACGCCAGCGTGGTCGCATAGTCGCGCGGGCGCAGAATGATCCGGCTGCTGAGGATATCCACCCTGAACAAGTGTAGGGGCGCCGCGACCGCAGGCGTGGGACCGGCGTCCGCGGACGCCCCGCCGCCGCGGTTGGGGGGCAATCGGATCGGGGCGCGCTACCAGGCGGCCCAGCAGCAGGTCAGAACCGGTGGCCTGGGGGGGCGGCGGCGGTACGGCGGCTCAGCAGATCGACCACGATCTCGGTGAGCCGTAGCGGGTCGATCGGATGGGACGCCACGGCCTCGGCGCGTGACCAGTTCGCCAGCCACGCATCGTCGGCACGGCCGGTGAGCAGCCGGGCGGCCCGGGGATCGGAAAGTCCCAGCGCCCACCAGCCGCCGTCACCGGCCGGGCCGAGCAGTGCCTCGGCACCTGCGGCGAGCGAGCGGGCGGCCTCGGTGAGCACGCCGGGAC
>NZ_JARWPM010000242.1 GCF_029869215.1 Nocardia carnea | reverse complement strand
ACGAGGTCGATTTCCAAGTCGCCGGATAGTACGCGTTTCTGCCGGTACAGCCGCTGCTCGATGGATCGCTGGATGTAGGTGTCCGATACTCCGGTGATGCCTACGCGGGAGATGAGTGCTTCTGTGTAGCGGGGTGTTTGGGGGTGGGGCGCCCCCCCCTAACCCCCCCGCGACCGCGGGGGTCGCGCTAACCCCGGCCGACCGCGCCTCGAAGCGGTAGGCGCGGCCCGGTTCCAGACCGCCGAACTCCGCGTAGTGGAACGCGGTGGCGCCGGCGGAATTCCACACCGGCCGGAGCGGGCCGGTCGAGCCGGCGTCGGTCAGCAGTACCTCGCCATCGGTATCGACCGGAACCAGCCGACCCGCCGGATCGGCGGAGCGGCTGGTCCAGGTGAGTATCGCCGACGTATCGGTCACGGTGACGACTTCGAGGTCGGTGGCCACGATCGGGCCGGGTTGCGCGGTGGCGCGCTTTCCGCCGGCGAGCCCGGCGGCGGGTAGCAGCGCGGCCAGCCCGAATGCGCCCAGGACGGTACGGCGCGACGGCCCGCAGCAACTCATCGCCGGGCCCGGCGGCTTGCCGGCGCAGCGGGGAGCCGGGGACGGGCCCGTGCGGCGAGTAAACGGCTCGGCGGACGATCGTTCTGTGGTGGACAGGTCATCCGGCTCCTCCGTTCCCGGTGTCCTCGGCAGACTACGACAGGAACGCGACGTCGGATCGCCCGGTGCGGCCGCGGCCTTGCGTTGTGCCGGAACCTTGCGACCGCGGTCGCAATGGGCAGAGACCGGTGTCGGTCGGTACAGTCGGCGGCGGTACCGATCGCCTCCCCGGCGCGGCCCTCGACGCTGCCACCGAATCTCCGGAAGTGCTTGTGAATCTGCCCGCTGTATCGCCCGCCGAGTTCGCCGTCACCCTGGCGCCACCGCTCTCCTACGCGCACCGGGAAGCGTTCCGCGAGGTCGCCGAAACCGTGCATATCGCGTTGCTGCGACTGGGCTACCGCAGCGTGCTGTCCGACGATCTCGGCCTGCCCGGCCGGCGGCATATCGTTTTCGGCAGCAATACCCTTTCGTGGTGGAATCTCGAGGTCCCCGGCGACGCCGTTCTGTTCAACCTGGAGCAGATTTCGGTGGATTCGCAATGGGTCACCGCCGACCTGCTCGCACTGTTCCGCCGGCACACGGTGTGGGATTACAGTCTCCGCAATATCGCGGCGCTACATGACCTCGGTGTACCGGACGTCCGGCACGTACCGATCGGTTACGTTCCCGAGCTGGAACGGATTCCGCCCGCACCCGAGCAGGATATCGACGTGCTGGTGATCGGTTCGCTCAATGAGCGCCGGATGGCCCCGATCGAGGAACTGCGCCGGCTCGGCCTGAACGCGCAAGCCCATTTCGGCGTGTACGGGCCGGCTCGGGACGCGCTGTACGCACGCGCGAAAATCGTTGTGAACATCCATTTCTACGACACCAAGATCTTCGAGGTCGTCCGGGTGTCGTATCTGCTGGCCAACGGGGTGTTCGTTATTTCCGAGCACTGCGCCGACACCGAAGAAGCCGCCCGCTTCGCCGACGCGGTCGTTTTCACCGATTACGACGAGATCGTCCCTGCCTGCCTGCACTACCTCGCCGCGGCGGAGGAACGAGAAGCGCGGGCCGCGGCCGGTCGCCGCGTGATGCGGGACCGGCCGGCCACGGAGTACCTGGCGCCCGTGGTGTCGGGCTTGCTCGCTGTGCGGGAATGACCGCCGCACAGGTGGGCAGTTGCCGCTGATATCAGGTATCGGTGCCGGTCGACGAGCAGACCCGCCACTCGCCGTCCTCTTTCACCAGATCCTCGTCCGAGCTCTCGTCCACTTCGTCATCGGAGCTGCCGGGTATCGAGAGGCTGAACTTACCGGTGATCGTCGCTTCCGCCCGGTCGCCGGTGATGACGATATTGTCCACCGAATCGATCTGTACGGAGAATTCGGCTTTATCGGCTTCGGCCCGCTCGGATTCCGACATGCCGGCGATCTCGTCCCGGTCGGCCTTGCAGGCCAGTTGGGCTGCCGCCACGAAACCTTCGTCGCCCAGCGTGCCGTAGAACTCCCGGAGCGCGTTCTCGACCTGCTGCTCGTCGGAGGCGATCGGGGTTTTGCCCTGCATCGTCAGCACCACCACGGCCGATACCGCGCCGATGACGACGAGCACCGCCACCACGGCGCCGATGATCAGCCCCGTCCGGGGTTTGCGGGGCGGCGGGTAGCCCGGCTGCGGCGGAAAACCTGCCTGTGGCGGGTAACCGCCCTGCGGTGGCATCCCCGGTGGATACCCGGGCTGTGGCGGGTAACCGCCCTGCGGCAACTGCCCGGGCGGGTAACCGGGTTGCTGGGGGTAGCCGGGCTGTTGTGGATATCCCGGTTGCGGTGAAGCGCCCTGCGGTCCGGGGCCCGGAAGCGGTCCGCCGGGTTGCTGTCCGTACGGCGGCCCCGCCGGTGGCTGAGTCATGTTGTCTCCGTTCCCCGCTCTACTCCCCAGGATGGTCATTCGAAGACTACGGCAGAACCGCGCCCCTCCTGCCGATCGGAGCTTCCCGCCTCGGAAAGCTTCGCCGCGCACAAGTGCTCCGGCGTTCATAGACTTCCCCGGCGGGAGGGATTTCGACAGATGCATGGAGGTCAGGTGTCCGATCGGGGTGTTCATTTGTGCGGCAGTATTCCGCTGGCCGGTGCGGCCGAGGTTTTCGAGCAGGTTGTGGCCCGGCTGGGCCCGCATATCACCCGGATCCCCGACGGGGAGACCGGCGAACGGGACAACTGGGTCGTCTGGCAGTTGCCCAAACTGCAGAACCATCCCGACCTGGTCACCGTACCGCCGCCGAGTCCCGAGTACGGCCCGAGTGAGCGTGTCCAGCCGAAACCCGGGGTCGACGCCGGGGCAATCGAATTGGGCCCACTCGGCTATGCCCGGGCGGCTCTGGATTCGTGGCGGGTTTTCCAGGGCTTGCGTGATCAGGGCGTCATCGCGCCGGATATCCGGTTTCAAGTGAGCCTGCCGACCCCCATCGCGGTGGTCGGCGCGTTCATCGCGGGCCCGCAGGCGGAACTGGAGCAGCGATACGAGGCCCAGCTGCTGGCCGAGCTGGCCCAGATCGTGGACACCATCCCGCATCGGTCCCTAGCCGTGCAATGGGATGCTGCCGTGGAGTTCGCCCTCTTCGAAGGTGTTTTCCCTTCCTGGTTCGGCAGCGATTACCCGGCCATGCTCGCCGGTGTGGTCGAACGGGCGGCCAGGCTCGGCAATGCCGTACCGCCGGACGTGGAACTCGGCTATCACCTGTGTTACGGCGATTTCGGCCATCGGCATTTCGTCGAGCCCGCCGATACCTCGAAACTGGCTGCGGTGGCCGCGGGCGTCGCGGGCGCGCTGAACCGCACGTTGGAATGGGTCCACATGCCGGTACCGAAGGACCGCACCGACGAGGCGTATTTCGCCCCGCTGGCCGACTTGGCGCTGCCGCCGGAGACCGCGCTGTACCTGGGGCTGATCCACGCCACGGACGGTTTCGAGGGCACTCGCCGGCGCATGAAAGCCGCCGGCACGGTCGTCTCCCGGTTCGGTATCGCCACCGAATGCGGAATGGGCCGCCGACCGGCCGAACAGATCCCCGCCCTGCTGGACCTACACGCCCGTCTGGCCGCCTCCCCACGCTGATCCGAGTTCTTCCGGCCACCTGGTGCCGGGCCGGATCAGCAGGTCGGTCCGGTTCGGGTACGTGGCACTGCCGCTCTCGCGGTCGCCCACCCCATACATCCGGAATACGCGAAATTCCCCCGACCTGATCGGCGGGGGCATTTAGCACGCTGTGCCCACGGCAGGAATCGAACCTGCGGCCTTCTGCTCCGGAGGCAGACGCTCTATCCCCTGAGCTACGAGGGCGGGGATCCACCCGAGGGGCCGGGAGTCCGGTCGATCGGGCGGTCCACAGCGTAACGCATCACGGCCGGTGAGGCCAAAACGCGTGGTGGCGGGTCAGTTGAGCGGTAGCGGTTGGGCGCCGCGGTCGGCGAGCATTTTCGTCATCAGCCGGGATTCGCCCTGCTGGGCGGGCAGCATCTGGCCGGCCAGGGTGTGGATCTCGGTGGTTTCGGCGTGTTCGGCGCCGTATTCGAGCATCGGGACCCCGCCCTGATGGTGCCGCAGCATCAGCTGCAGGAACAGGACGTCGAGTTCCTGGCCCCGCGCGGCGCGGAGCCGGCGCAGATCGTCGGCGTCGGCCATTCCCGGCATGGTGGCCGTACCCGCGGCGCCGTGCTCGTGGCCGTGCCCGGCGTGCTCGTCCTGCGGCATCCACGTCATATGCCCGCCGGTGGCACTGGCCGGCGCGTCCCACATCTGCAACCAGCCCTGCATCCGGCCGATCTGGCCCTGCTGGGTGGTGAGAATGTCGTAGGCCAGCCGCCGGATATCGGTGTCGGTGGAACCGTTGAGCGCGATACCGGACATCTCCACGGCTTGCTGGTGATGGGTCGACATATCCTGCGCGAACCCGATATCGACCGGGCCGGCGTGGGTGTCGTCACCGGTGGTGTCCGGGGCCAACAGCACGCCGGCACCGAAACCCACGACGAGCAGCGCGATCGCGCCGATGATCAGGAGGGGAACGCGCTGGGCGCGCAGTTGCGCGCGCCAGCCCGTCCTCGCCGGCTGTCCGGCTTCCGGCATTACTGTCCCGCCCCGGGGGCCTGCTGTTCCGGCAGGGTGCCAGGCATCCCCGGGATGGCCGGGATACCGCCGGGCAGGCCGCCGGTGGGCACACCGCCCAGTTCGCTCTGATCGGGCTGCAGCCCGGCACCGTCCATGGGCACCGCGTCGGGGCCCGGTTCGCTCGGGTCGTAGGCCGGCGGGTTCTCGGTACCGAAGGTCGGGTTGGAACAGCTGGCGCCGACCTCCGGGTAGGCGTAGTTGTTCAGGCGCAGTGCCGTGATGAACTGGCCGATCCGCTCGTCGTCGGCGTCGGGCACGCTGAGCTGGTGGCCCCAGGACTGCAGCGAGATGGGCGCTTCCTGATCGGGATGCGGGGACAGCAGCATGTACTGTTCGCCGTCCACCCAGGCCTTCAGCGTGTCGACCCCGTCCTCGTCGACCTTCTCGGGGTTGTAGCTGATCCACACCGCGCCGTGCTCCAGCGAGTGGACCGCGTTCTCCTCGCGCAGCGGTTTCTCGTAGACGGCGCCCATGCAGTCGGCCCACGAGGCGTCGTGCGGGCCGCCGAACGGCGGGGTCTGGTCGTAGGCCACCCGCTGGGTGGCATCGACGTGCAGGCCCGCGGGATATTCGTGCTTCACCACGCCCTGGATCTGCGCAGACGGATCCTGGTTCTGCTCCGTCGGGGCGAATTTCTGGCCGAAGGATTCGCGCAGCGCCCGCACCTGCTCCTGGCGTTCGCGCAGCGCGGCCTCCTCCTGGTACTTCGGGACAAGGCTCACGGCGAGCGCCCCGATCAGCGCGACGAGCACCACGACCGCCCCGACGGTGAGCCATGGAATGCGCTGGCTGAGCGGTGGCTTGTTCCTGTTCTTACCGCCCCCTGCCCGGGCGGAAGAGGCTTTGCCCGCCGCCTTGACGGCTTTCGCCGATTTGGCGCTGGTCCTGTTCGGCATACCGGTCCTAGCTCTTTCCCACGTGATGAACAGTGCATGGCTGCGGTGCCCACTCGCGGCGCGCACCCACTCGGACCATAGGATAGAGACTCGTGACTCCAGCCGACCTCGCAGATCTCCTTCACGCCACGGCCGCGAAGGTACTTGCCGAACGTGGACTGGACGCTTCCGTCCTGCCCGACAAGGTCGATGTGGAGCGTCCGCGCAACCCCGAACACGGTGATTACAGCACCAATGTGGCGATGCGCGTCGCGAAGAAGGCGGGTACGAATCCGCGCGAGCTGGCCGGCTGGCTGGCCGCGGCGCTCGGTGACACCTCCGGCGTGGCGAGCGCGGAAGTGGCCGGACCGGGCTTCCTGAACATCCGGCTGGCCGCCTCGGCGCAGGGCGCGATCCTGGAACAGGTGCTGACGGCCGGTGTGAAATACGGCACCGCCGATACCCTGGCCGGAACGAAGATCAACCTCGAATTCGTCTCCGCGAACCCGACCGGTCCGGTTCATCTCGGTGGCACCCGCTGGGCGGCCGTCGGCGACGCGCTCGGCCGGATCCTCGCCGCGCAGGGCGCCGAGGTCACCCGGGAGTACTACTTCAACGATCACGGCGCGCAGATCACCCGGTTCGCCGAATCACTGGTCGCGGCCGCCACTGGGGCGCCGACCCCGGAGAACGGGTACGCGGGCGCGTATATCGCCGAAATCGCGGATCAGGTCGTTTCCGCGCATCCCGGCGTACTCGAACTCGACCCCGAGCAGCGACTCGAACGTTTCCGCGCCGAGGGTGTGGAACTCATGTTCGCCCATATCAAGAAAACGCTGCACGAATTCGGCACCGATTTCGACGTCTATTTCAACGAGAGTTCGCTGTTCGCCTCGGGCGCGGTGGAACGCGCGGTGGAAACCTTGAAGAACTCCGGCGACCTGTATTCGAAGGACGGCGCCTGGTGGATCAAGAGTTCGGAATACGGTGACGATCAGGACCGGGTGGTCATCAAAAGCGACGGGCATGCCGCCTATATCGCCGGCGATATCGCCTACCTGCAGGACAAGCGGTCGCGTGGCTTCGATCTGTGTATCTACATGCTCGGCGCCGACCATCACGGGTATATCGGCCGCCTGAAAGCCGCCGCCGCGGCGTTCGGCGACGATCCCGACAGCGTCGAGGTGCTCATCGGTCAGATGGTGAATCTGCTGCGCGACGGGGTCGCGGTGCGGATGAGCAAACGGGCCGGCACCGTGGTGACGCTCGACGACCTGGTCGAGGCCATCGGGGTCGATGCCGCCCGGTATTCGCTGGTCCGCAGCTCGGTGAACTCGAGTATCGATATCGACCTGGACCTGTGGACCAAACAGGACAGCGTCAACCCCATCTACTACGTGCAGTACGCGCACGCCCGCGCGGCCTCGATCGCCCGCAATGCCGCCGAATTCGAATACGACACGGTGACACCGGATTTCGCCCAGCTCGACTCGGAACTCGAAGGCGCGGTCATCCGGACGCTCGGCGAGTTCCCGCGGGTGGTGGCGAGCGCGGCCACACTGCGTGAACCGCATCGCATCGCCCGCTACCTCGAGGAGCTGGCCGGGGTCTACCACCCGTTCCAGTCCAACAAGGCGCTGCGGGTGCTGCCGATGGGCGATGAACCCGTGAGCCCGGTCAACGCCGCCCGGCTCGTGCTGGTGAACGCCACCCGGCAGGTGCTCGCCAACGGCCTGGGCCTGCTCGGCGTCACCGCACCGGAGCGGATGTGACCGCCACCCGCTATCGCAACGACCGACTGTTCCGGCAGTGGGTGAGGAAGGGAGACCGATGAGTGTCCATCCGGCCGGGCCCCGGCACGCCGATATCCCGCACGCGCCGAACCTGCCGCAGCGCCCGGCGGATCCGCGGGAGATGATCGACCTGCCCGCCAACGTGTGGCCGCGCAACGCCACCCGCGACGCCGACGACGTGGTGCGGCTCGCCGGTGTGCCGGTCACCGAACTCGCCGCACAGTTCGGTACGCCGCTGTTCGTGGTGGACGAGGACGATTTCCGGTCCCGCTGCCGGGATATGGTGCGAGCCTTCGGTGCGGACGCGCGAGTTCACTACGCGTCCAAGGCTTTTCTGTGCGGTGAGGTGGCGCGGTGGGTCCGGGACGAGGGGCTGTCGCTGGACGTGGCTTCCGGTGGTGAACTGGCGGTCGCGCTGCACGCCGGTTTTCCGGCCGAACGTATCGCGGTGCACGGCAACAACAAATCCGTCGCCGAACTCGAGGCCGCGGTCGCGGCCGGGGTCGGGCATGTCGTGGTCGATTCGCTGATCGAGATCGATCGGCTGGAAGCCGTCGCCGGGGCCGCCGGTGTGGTGCAGGACGTGCTGGTCCGGGTGACCGTGGGCGTGGAGGCGCACACCCACGAATACATTTCCACCGCGCACGAGGATCAGAAATTCGGATTCTCGATTTCCGGTGGCGATGCCATGGAAGCTCTCGCCCGGGTTTTCGAGGCAGATAATCTCCGCCTGGTCGGCCTGCACAGCCATATCGGTTCGCAGATCTTCGAAATCGACGGTTTCGAAATCGCGGCGCACCGGATGCTCGGACTTCTCCGCGAGGCCGTCGACAAATTCGGGGTGGAACGTACCTCGCAGATCTCACTGCTCGATCTGGGCGGCGGTCTCGGGATTTCCTACGTTCCGTCCGACGATCCGCCGCCGCTGGACACCTTCGCCGAAAAACTGCGGGTGCTGGTGGCGCGGGAGGCCGAACTGGCCGGGCTGCCGGTGCCGCGGATCGCGGTGGAACCGGGCCGCGCGATCGCCGGACCGGGCACGGTGACCCTGTACGAGGTCGGCACTGTGAAAGATGTGTCGCTCGACGGCGGACTGCGCCGCCGGTACGTCAGTGTCGACGGCGGGATGAGCGACAATATCCGCCCGGCGCTGTACCAGGCCGATTATCACTGCCAGCTCGTCTCGCGTGGTTCCGAGGCCGGGCCCGTGGTGGCCCGCGTCGTCGGAAAGCATTGCGAGAGCGGCGATATCATCATCCGCGACACCTGGCTACCGGCCGACGCCGGCCCCGGCGACCTGCTCGCCGTGGCCGCCACCGGCGCCTACTGCTACTCCATGTCGAGCCGGTACAACATGCTGACCAGACCCGCCGTGGTCGCCGTCTCCGACGGTACGGCGCGCCTGATCCTGCGCCGGGAAACGACCGCCGACCTGCTCGGCCTGGAGGTCTGATGGACACGACGAAAGGGGTGCCCGAGGTGACAGTGGCCGGACAGTGGGGCCCGGACCGCCCGATCGGTATCGCGGTCCTGGGCATGGGCAATGTCGGCCGCGAGGTGGTGCGGATCCTGCGCGATCACGCCGACGATCTGCAGTCCCGGGTCGGGGCACCGGTGACCTTGCGCGGCGTCGCGGGACGCCCGCAGGGCCCCCCCCCCGGCCCGCCCCCCCAACAGCGAACCACCCCCCCCCAGGGAAAAGTCGCCCCGCCC
>NZ_JARWPM010000241.1 GCF_029869215.1 Nocardia carnea | reverse complement strand
GGCCCGCCCTCCGCGCGGGCCGCGGTCGGGCCCCCCCGCGCGCACCCCCCCGGCCTGCCCCCCGCGGCGGGGGCCCGGGCGGTGGCGCGGCGCCCCCACGTCGCCACCGAACCCGGCTGGGCGGGGTGCGGCTGGAGCGGTGCGGACGCGGCGGTCCGGGTGCTGTTCGCCACCGACGCCACACCCGGCGAGGTGGGCGGTGACCAGGTCACCCGGACCGAGGTCACCGTCGCGGGCCGGACCGGGCAGCGCCTGCACACGGGCGCCGCCGACAGCGCGGCCACCTGTAGCTACCTGCTGTCCACCGAGGACGGCGGACTCGTCCGGGTACGGGTGGACAGCGTCCCCACCGGCGGCGGCG
Organism: Nocardia carnea; assembly: GCF_029869215.1. Lineage (GTDB taxonomy): Bacteria > Actinomycetota > Actinomycetes > Mycobacteriales > Mycobacteriaceae > Nocardia > Nocardia carnea_B. The sequence goes on along the minus strand of NZ_JARWPM010000241.1, from coordinate 16,911 downwards.
CCTGCGTCCGGGCCGAGCGGGTGACCGGCGTCCTGGCACCGGCCCTCCCCGCCTGACCTGCCCTTCCGACCATAATCCGCACCACTGTGACCAGTCACAACACCGGCGGTTCGGCCTGCACGGTCGTCCAGTCGAGTTGGCAAAGAGGTCCCCTGTGCGAGACACGCTCGTTACTGTGGAGCCGCAGTCTCGCCACCCGGGGGTAGAAGGAGTCAGCATGACCGTCGACACGACCAGAACGAAGCTGACGCTATCCGGACAGCCCATGTCCGCACCGCTGCAGGACGTCCGCAAACTGTCCCGGCGGATGGTCGGTCATTTCGTGGAGAACGTGGTGCCGTGCGGCACACTCCCCGGTGACGCCATCTACGGCGATGTCACCACCATCACCCGCACCTGCCTCGAACTCGCGGTCAGCATGCTCGACGGCCAGGACATCCCGGAGAAAACCCGCAAATTGGAGAACGCCGCCGCCGGGTGGGCCCGGGAAGGGGTGCCGATCGACACCATCCACCACGCCGTGCACGAAGGTTTCCGGCTCGGCTTGGACCTGGTGGTCTCGAACGCGACCGTCACCGATTACTCGGCGCTGGTCGACGGCGCGAAACTCGTGGTCGAAATGCTCGACAAGATGACCGTCTGTATCTCCATGGCATACGTCCGGGAGTTGCGGTCGGTGGTCAGCGAACACCACACCGCGGTGCATACGCTGACCTCGGCGTTGCTGGGCGGGCACAGCACCTCGACCATGGCCCGGGAATGCGGGATCGAGATCGCGCCCGCCTATGTCGTTCTGGCCGTGGCCATTCCGGCCCACCCGGACGAATCCGTCGCCGCGCTGGACGGAAAAGTGGTGGCGCGCCGTAAATTGCGCCGCGTCCAGGCCGAACTCGCGACCCGCTGCAGTGACGCGGCCCTGTCGCTGCTCAGCGTCGACGGCGGCACCATCCTGTTGCCGGCCGGTGTGCTGAGCCCGGAGCAACTCGACGAACTGCTGCCCCAGCTGTCGCGGGCGGCGCAGGTGCCGATCAGCGCCGCCATGGTGGAAGCACCCACCGCGGAGGTACCGTCGGCCGCCGACCAGGCCCACGAACTGCTGGATATGGTGCAGCGGCTGGACTGTGTCCCCGGCCTGTACCGGTTCGACGATATGGCACTGGAATACCAGCTCACCCGCCCCGGACCCGGCCGGGAGTATCTCGGTTCGCTGCTCGATCCGCTCGACGACCATCCCGAACTGCTGGAAACGCTGCAACGGCATATCTCGAACAATCTCAACCGCCAGCGCACGGCCCGGCTCATGCATATCCACACCAACACCATCGACTACCGGCTGAAACGGGTCGCCCAGCTCACCGGCTTCGATCCGACCCAGCCGTCGGGCCTGTGGTATCTGCGGTCCGCGCTCGTCGCGCGCAGCTACCGGACCCCGTGAACCTCACGCCGGTTCCTGCCCGCTGCGCACCTGCGCCACATAGGCGCGCGATACCGCGGCGGTCAGCGTATCGAGCACATCCACCACGAACGAGCCGTCCAGGCCGTCGGCGGCCGGACTGCTCCGCAGTAATCGCGAATCGCTCAGCCCCAGGCCACTTTTCACTCCTTCGTGCAACGCATGCTGAATAACCTCGAGCGGTACCTCTTCACGCGCCCACCGGGCGGCCGCCACCTCGAGCCGGGCCAGCACCTGCCGGCCCGAGGGATCGGAATCGTCCAGCAGGGCCAGCGCCAGACCCAAGCCCACCCGGAACGCCGTCCCGAAATCCGCCACCGGGCGCTGGACGCTCGGGGTTCCCAGCGTGTGCACCGACCAGATCCGCAGCAATTCGGCCAGATCGGGCACATCGAACGTCTCGGCGGAGTCCTCCGGTTCGGGGTCGTACTGCCCACTCGTGCACATCCGTGCTCCCTCCGCCATGACCGAATACCGATATGGACAAACGTATAGTTATCCACTCGAGCCCGCGTGACTCAACGCGCGGACTTAGGTCCAGCTCGGAACGGGACCACCCAAAGATAGTGAGACGTCCCATCAACACATACCGGAAATTCGTGTATAGACCCATCGGGACCGCCGCCGGGGGCCACGAGCCCACCCTACGACGCGCATCCGCGGGCCACCCCCGGTTATGGTGCGGCGGTGGATACCGGTGATCTGATAGACCGCAGCAGTTCGATCGCGGAGCGGCTCACGACGACCCAGGCGGCACCACCGTCCTGGCTGGTACTCGCGACCGCCGTCGCGGCGCTGGTACTGGTCGGCTACGGGCCGCTGTGGCGGCTGACCCGCAATGTCGTCACCATCGCGCACGAGGGCGGGCATGCGCTGGTGGCACTGCTCAGCGGACGCCGGCTCAATGCGATCACCCTGCACTCCGATACGTCGGGGCTCACCGTCTCCAGCGGCAAACCCTACGGCTTCGGCATGATCTTGACCGCGCTCGCCGGATACCCGGCGCCGCCCCTGGTAGGGCTGGGTTTCGCCGCCCTGCTCGGCGCCGGGCGGATCACGCTCATGCTGTGGATCGCGATCGCCGCCCTGGCCGCCATGCTGGTGATGATCCGCAACGTCTACGGCGTGATCTCCGTAATGTCTACGGGTGCACTGGTTTTCGCGGTGTCCTGGTTCGGTTCCGATGCGCTGCAGGCCGGTTTCGCCTACCTGGCCACCTGGTTGCTGCTCTTGGCCGGGAGCCGCCCGGTGCTCGAATTGCAACGGACCCGGTCGCGCATGCGCGACGGGACCACCGATGCCGACCAGCTGGCCCGGCTCACCAAGCTGCCCGGCCTGCTGTGGGTGGCGGTGTTCCTCGCCGTCGCCCTCGGCGCCCTGGTGGCGGGCGCGGGGCTGCTGCTCTCGGCCACGGCCGGAATCTGCCTGCCGATACCCGGCGGCGCGCAATGCCCGGCGGGCTGATCGCCGGGCACCGGGGCTAGCCGGCCGATTCCGCCTCGGCCAGTTCCTTCTTCCAGACGCGGAATCCCTCTTCGGTCCGCCCGCGCCGCCAGTACCCGGAAATCGAGGCGAATTCGGCCGGAACACCGCGTTCCCGGCGGATATAGGCGCGCAGATTGTGCATCACGGCCTGCGCCTCGCCGTGGATGAACACCTGCGCCTGCCCGGGCAGCCAGGGCGCGGCGCGCACCGCGGTGATGAGCGGGGCGTTATCGCCGGCCCGGTCCTCACCGACCTCGTGCGCCGCACCACCACGATGCACCCAGGTGATATCCACCAGCGCCTTCGAGGGGAGGGCGATCTCGTCCGCACGGCCGGCGACCTCGATGAACACCTTCGCGGGCGCACCCTCGGGCAGGGCTTCCACCGCGGCGGAGATCGCGGGCAGCGCGGCCTCGTCGCCGGCCAGCAGATGCCAGTCGGCGTCGGCGCGCGGCGCGTAGGCGCCACTCGGCCCGAAGAAGGTGATCTGCTCACCCGGCCGGACCGCCGCGGCCCACGGACCGGCGATCCCCTCGTCGCCGTGCACCACGAAATCGATGGCGATCTCGCGGGCCGCGGTGTCCACCGACCGGACGGTGTAGGTGCGCATGACCTCACCGTCGGGACGGTCGAACAGCAGCTTCACATAGGCGTCGGTGAATTCGTTGCCGGTGAAATCGTCGAATCCGGGATCCCCCAGGTATACGCGGACGATATGGGGGCTGAGCCATTCGGTCCGGGCGACGGTCATGGTCGTGCGTTTCCTGGCCATCCGGCCTCCTCACTTAATTAGGTTTACCTAAGCAAACGTACCAGCCATATCGGAGCCGCTGTGTAGCATCCGTCTCGGCCCGGCCGAAATATGAGGCAAATACGCGCTTTTCGATTAATCTCACTGCAAAGATCCGGACAGAGGCACCATAATGACCGCGGCTACCGTCATCCGTCCGCTGGCACCCAGCGAACAGATCTTCGCATTCAGCGAGGTGTTCGTCGGATACTGCGCGCGGGTGTCCGGCCCGCTGGACACCGCTGCCCTGGCCGCGGCGTACGAGGCCCTGGTCACGGCCCATCCGATGCTCGGCGCCCAGCTCACGCCGAGCGAACCGGCCGGCCATACGCTCGTCACCGCCGGACCGCCGGAAACCGTGCTGACCGTCGCCGACGGCGACCCGGAGCAGCTGCTCACCGGGGCGGATCCGGATCAGCGGCGCGCGCTCGGCTCGGTGCACGTGGTGCGCTCCGGTGCGCGAGCGAGCGTCACCCTGCTCGTCCACCACAGTATCGCCGACGCGACCCACGCACTGCACCTCTACGAGCGTTTGTGGCACTGCTACGCCACCGCCGCCACGGGCCGCGTCCCCGCCCTCGCGCCGCTCCGGCAGCCCCGGCCGGTGGAGGATCTGCTCAGCGCCCGCGGAATCGTCCGGCGGCCCCTCCCGGACGGAACCGGGCCACCGCGCGACGCACCCCCGCTACCCCCGCCCGACGCGCTGACCGCCAACGACCAGCCGTACCCGCCGCTGATCACCACCCGCTGCCGGCTCAGCCGGGAGCACACCGGGGCGCTCGCGGCCCGCGGGCACCGCGCCGGGGTGACGGTGCACAGTCTCGTGGCCGCGGCCCTGTTGCTCACCGAAGCCGAGGCCCGGCAGGTCCCGGTGACGGCCCTGCAGTGTTCGTATTCGGTCGATCTGCGGCGCCGGGTCCGCCCGCCGATCGGCCCGGTGGAGGGCACGAACGTCCTGGGTTTCGCGAGCTACCGGCCGCCTCCGGGCGCTCCCGGCACGCTCCCGGGGCTGGCCCACGGGGTGTTCCATGCTTTGCGGGCCGGCCTCACCACCGGTTACATCCAGCAGACTCCGCTGCAACTGCCCGATACCCTGGCCGCACCACCGGCGAACCCGTTCGACACGGTGATGACCACGAACTGGGGCCGATTACCCCGGTTGTCCGCACCCGCCCTGCGGATCGACGACTTCCGCACCACCATGATCGCCAAACCCGACCGCACCGGCCGCCGCCCGCCGCAACCCGGCGGCGGTACCAGCATCATCTCCACCTACGACGACCGGCTCAGTATCGAAATCCATCATCCGCCGGAATTCATCCCCGTCCAGCTACCGCGGATCGAACGCCTGCGTGCACTGCTCACCCGGCTCTGAGACGGTCCTGCCGGCACCACCGCTCAGACCCCCTGCAGGGATGCCAGCTCCAGCACCGTGATATCGGACGGTGCCGCCACCCGGACCGGCGGCCCCCATGCCCCCGCGCCACGGGTCACGTACAGCGCGGTCGCCCCGTACAGCTCCAATCCGGCGACAGTCGGATTGGCCGCCCGCGCCAGCAGGTTCCCGGGCCACAGTTGCCCGCCGTGGGTATGACCCGACAATTGCAGGTCCACCCCGTAGCGCACCGAGTCGTGTACCACCACCGGCTGGTGTGCCAGCAGTACGCAGGTACGTTCCGGATCCCGGCCGTCCAGCGCCGCCCCGAAATCGGGGCCGCGGCCCACCTCGGTCCCGGCGGGATCATCGACCCCGGCGAGGTCGAAATCCGGCAGGCTCACCCGGCTGTTGAGCAGCACCTGCATCCCGAGCTCACCCACTCGAGCCAGCCAGGCGTCGGCATCGGAGTAGTACTCGTGGTTTCCGGGGACGAAGAAGGTGCCCAGGGGGGCGCTCAGCCCGGCCAGCGGCTCCGTTTCCGCGCGCAGGTCCGCGACACTGCCGTCGGTGAGGTCGCCGACCATCGCGATCAGGTCGGGCCGGGTCTCGTTCACCGTCGCGACCACCCGTTCACAGAAACCGCGGCCGAGCGCCGGGCCCAGATGCAGATCGCTGACCAGGGCGATCCGCAGGCCGTGGGCCTGCGCGGGCAGTTTGGCCAGCGGTACGGTGACGCGGCGTACCAGCGGGCCGTCGAGCACCCCGTAGGTTCCGGTACCGACCACCGCACCCGCCGCGAGCACCGTCGCCCCGGCCGCCAGCCGGGAGATGAGCATCCGGCGCGAAAGCGGTTCCCGGCCCGGTGCCGCGGGGCCGGCGTCCTCCGGCGGGGGTGGCGGCGCGGCCGCGGGAAGTTCCCCGGCACCGGGTACCGCACCACCGACCGCGGCGCCGACAGGTGCCGCGGCGGGCGCGCGGTCGTCCGTGGCGGGCGCGGGGGCGGCGGGCGGCGCGGCGGTACCGGGATCGCGACGGTCCAGCGCACGCAACAGCAGCGGCCGCACGATCTCCCCGGCCAGCACGCCGATCAGCAAGTAGAGGAACAGCGCCGCCCACAGCAAACCGGGCCAGGCCAGAACACGCCAGGTATCCCAGGTCGCGCCGGCCAGCAACGCACCGAACCCACCACCCATCAGCACCGCGCCGAGTGCCAGTACCCCGGCACCGACCGGCCGCCAGACCGATCCTTCTCGCGTGGTGTCGCGAACCAGCCGCCGCCACAGGTACCAGTGCAGCCCGGCGAGCGCCACCGCCACGGCCAGTCCTGCGAGCACGGAAACTACTACCACGGAGGTTTGCCTCTCCCGACCGATTGCCTATGCGGATGCTGAATCTACCCGCGCCCGCTCGGCGGCCCGTGCCCCCGGCACCTGTTACGCGACGCCGCGGCGCTCCCGAGAGGCCGGCCGGGTATCCGGCAATCGCGAATAACACCATGTCACCGCGAATATCGGATCGATCAGCATCACATGGGCATTCACCGGCGGCCGGCCCCTGCCCTATGTTCGGTCGGACGCCGCCCGTGGCGGGTGGCCCGTTCGTGGATCCGACCGGCTCCGCCGCCGTTGCCCGGCCACCCCGGTGTGCCGCGGTTACGCCGACCCGCTCACACCCAGCCCGCCCATACCCGCCGGCGGCAGGTCACCGTTGTTCCCCCCGGCCAGTAGCCATTTCAGGATCTTTCCGGTCTCCCCGCGCGGCAGCGCCGGCAGGAAGGTCACGTCGCGGGGCACCGAGAACCGGCTCAGACGATGCCGGATATAGGTGCGCACCATGTCCGGATCCAGTCCGGACCCTTCGTGTTTCACCACGAAGGCGGCCAGTCGCTGGCCGAATTCCGGGTCCGGCACACCCACCACGGCGACCTCGCTCACCTGTGGAAGATGCGACAGGGCTTCCTCCACGGGCCGCGGGAATACGTTCTCGCCACCGGAGATGATCATCTCGTCGTCGCGCCCGGCGATGAAGAGCCGGCCGTTGACATCGAAGTAACCGACATCCCCGGTATCGAGCATGCCGTGCGCTTCCTCGGGCGGAGCGGCGTTCACATAGCCGTCGAAGAGCATGTGATTGGCGACGAACACATGCCCGGTGGCGCCGAGCGGGACGGGTTTGTGGTCGGGGCCGAGCACCGCGACCCGGGTACCGAGCGGCGGCCGGCCCGCGGTGGTGGGTGCGAAGCGCAGGTCCGCCGGCGTCGCGATGGTTGCCCAGGAGACCTCGGTGGAGCCGTAGACGTTGTAGAGGATATCGCCGTAGGCGTCCATGAACCGCAGGACCGTGGCCCCGGCCAGCGGCGCCCCGCAACTGATCACGTGCCGCAGGCTCGAGGTGTCGTAACGGGCACGCACCGCCGCCGGCAGGTCCAGAATCCGGTTGACCATGGTCGGCACCACGATCATCGTGGCGACCCGATGCTCGGCGACCAGCCGCAGGCACTCCTGCGCATCGAACCGTTCCGGCAGGATCACCGTCGAACGCAGTGCGGTACTGAGTTGCAGCCCGGCCAGCCCCCAGGTGTGGAAGAGCGGGGCGGGAATGAGCATCGCCGATTCCATGTCCAGCGGAATCCGCGACAGCAGCGCGGCGATGGTACCGAAACCCTTGGGGTGCGGGCGGCGCGCTCCTTTCGGGACCCCGCTGGTGCCGGAGGTCAGCACGATCAACCGGCCGGGGTGGGCCGGAACCCGGAAATCGGTCTCCCCCATCTCGATCAGATCGTCGATGGTGTAGCGGTCCGGTACCGGCGGGCGCAGATCGGTGTTGAACCGCGGCAGATCGCCGTGCAGATACTGCACCAGTTCTTCCAGGTCACCGTCCACGAACAGCGCCGAAAGCCGATGGCGCTGCACGATCTGCTCGATCGTGCGGGCCGCCAGCCCGGCATTGAGCAGCGCGACATCGACCCCGAGTTTGCCTGCCGCGACCATGGTTTCGACCATTCCGGCGTGGTTGCGGGACAGCAGCCCGATGGCATCGCCGGCGCCGAACCCCGCCGACGCCAGCGCACCGGCCAGCGCGGTGGTGCGCTGGTCCATCTCCGCGAAGGTACGGTCGCCCCGATCGTCGATCACGGCGAGCCGGTCGGGCGAATAGGCGGCACCCGCGGCGTACCCGCCGGCCAGGTTGAAACCCCATTTGTTCAGCGAGAGCAGCTGTTTGACCGCGACCTGTGCGCGGGTACGCACCACACCGCTGGCGGTGACCTGCCGGAACACCCCGAGATTGCGGCGCACCGAGGAGGCATCGCCGTTGGCCACGACCGAGGTGCGGGCGCCGCGCACGATATCGGTCATCCGGCGCAGACCCTTGACAGCCCACTCCTGTACGGCGGAATTCGACAGGCCCGCAACATGCCGATGTACCCGGCCGGGGGTGAAGAAGGTGATCGAGACGCGGCTGCGGTCGCCCTCGCCGGTCAGCCGCAGGGCGGCGAAACTGCCGATCTCCGGCGCGTGCAGTTCCACACTTTCGTACCAGCGGCCGGCGACCACCCGGACCCGCAGGATCCGGATTCCGGCGGCCGGGGTGCCGATCCGGAATTCGAACACCGGCTGCCGGCCGGGCAGGTCCAGCCGGGAGCAGGCGCCGATCCCGGTGAATACGCGCGGATAGGTCTGCGGGTCCAGCAGCAGGTCCCAGATCGCGGCCCGCGCCGCGGGCAGATCCGCGACCACATCGATGACGTCGGTAACCAACTCGTACAACTTCTCGTCGGCCCGCAACGGACAACTGGGTCGGCGGGGTTCCCCATCTGTAACCTGACTCACAATAGTCGGCGCCTACCGTTATTACCAGTGAGTAACCCCCGCGCCGGGGCGCTCTGTGACAGGTCACGAAGCGAATTGCCGAATATTCACCCGTCGTCCGGAAAGGCCGCCGACCTCGCCGTTGGAGGTTGCCCAAACCGGCCGGTAACCACAGTGTGAGAGGTCCCAGCCGCGGCTCACTCCGCCTACACACCCACTGTGCGCGAACTACATTCGGCGCTGTATCACACGCTCCGACTCCGGAGGAAACACAATGCCCGAAACCAAACGCCGGGTCGCGCTCACCCGCGCCGACGAAATCCTCAACTACTTCGGAAAATGCAAATCCTGCGGCTATCCGGCGCGGGCCGAATCGTATCGGCGGATCTACGACAACGGAGAAGCCGACACCGTGGTCATCGCCAGCTGCTCGCTGCCGTGCGGCTGGTCGGACCAGGTACTGCCGACGACGATGACCGGCCCCGCCGCACGACTGGTCTGAGCCCGGCAGCGCGGCGGCAGGCCCGCATCGGCCACCCGATCCGGCACCCGGCCGGCCGTGCGGCACGATAGGCCTCATGGAACTGCGTATCTTCACCGAACCGCAGCAGGGCGCGGACTACACGACACTCCTGCGGGTGGCCCGGACCACGGAGGAACTCGGCTTCGACGGCTTCTTCCGGTCCGACCACTATCTGCACATGGGCTCCGTGGACGGCCTGCCCGGTCCGACCGATGCGTGGATCACCCTGGCCGGCCTGGCCCGGGAGACCAGCCGGATCCGGCTCGGCACCCTCGTCGCCGCGGCCACCTTCCGGCTGCCGGGTCCGCTGGCGATCCAGGTGGCGCAGGTGGACCAGATGTCGGGCGGCCGGGTGGAGCTCGGTCTCGGCACCGGCTGGTTCGCCGAGGAGCACACCGCGTACGGTATCCCGTTCCCGGACAACAAATTCGACCGCCTCGAGGAACAGCTCGCGGTGATCACCGGCCTCTGGGAAACCGCGCTCGGTGACACCTTCGATTTCACCGGCAAGTACTACGAACTCGTCCGTTCCCCGGCCCTGCCGAAACCGGTCCAGCAGCCCGTACCGGTGATCGTCGGCGGCCTCGGCCCCACCCGGACACCACGTATCGCCGCGCAGTACGCGAGCGAGTTCAATCTGCCGTTCGTCTCCCCTGCCGACAGCGCCGCCCAGTTCGACCGCGTCCGCGCCGCCCTGGCCGCGCAGGGCCGGCCTGCCGACAGCATGGTGTACTCCAACGCACTGGTCGCCTGCGTGGGCACCAGCGAGGCGGAGATCGCCCGCCGGGCCGCCGCGATCGGCCGTGAGGTGGACGAACTGCGCACCAACGGGCTTGCCGGTTCACCGGCCGAAGTGGTCGACAAGATCGGCCGCTACCGCGAGATCGGTACCCAGCGTATCTACCTGCAGATCCTGGACCTGGCCGATCTCGAACACCTCGCGCTCATCGCCAACGAGGTCGCCACCCAGCTCTGACATACCCGCTGCCGGCCCGCGGATCCGCGGGTCGGCCCGCGCGGGCGAGCGGCTCCGCACCCGGCGGCCGGCGCACCGGGCCCGGGGGTCCGCGGCGGCCTCGGGCCGCGGCCGGTTACCCGGCGACGGTCGGCGTACGTTGCCGCGAACGGACTCGCGAGCACGGACTGTGCCACGGCCGCAATGCCGAGAATCCGGGCAAGCCCGCGCCCTTACGCGGGGTCGCCGAACCGCGTCAGTAGGCGCCCGCGACCCCGTCGAGCAGATGTTCCAGGGTTTCGAAGGCCGGCACATCGACGACGTCGACGAGGTCCTGAGCGACCGGCACCTTGTGTTCGGTGACCACCTCGTCGAATCGGGCGGTGTCGCCGGTCCGGAAACCGTGTTCGGCGGCCAGCGACTGCAGGTCGGGGTCGTTGTGCAGCAAGGCCCCGATCTGCTCGCCCTCGGGGGTGAGCGGTACCAGCGTATGCCGGGATACCACGGTCGGTGACGGGTACAGCAGCACCATATCGGGTCGCAACCGGCCCTCGACCGCCGCGGCGACGTACTGCGCCTCGTAGATCCAGGTCATCGGTGTCGCGCCCATCCCGGCGGTGAGGTACTCCTCGAACGGGCCCGCGCTCGAGCCCTCGGTATAGCCCTGGGCGAGGAAGAGCCGCTGCAAGGTGGGCAGCACATGCTGTTCGGCCGTCGCGCCGCGCACCACGGCATGATCGTTGACCACATAGCCGGCCACCGCTAGGTACATGGCGGCCGAATTGGAGGTCCGGATATCGGTGGTACTCACCAGGATGTTCTTCTCGACCGGATAGGTGCGGTTGCCGGGCAGTTCGTCCCACTGCACACCGCGCTGCACCATATCGATATAGGCGGAGAAGTCGAGCGCCGGAACCGGGCCGTCGTACTTCACCGCACCGGCCGCGTCGAGCAGCTGCACGATGGGTTCGAAGGTGGCGATCGCCATCGGCGAATAGAACGGCGTGAACTGCGTCCGGACGCCCACTTCGCGTTTCAGTTTCTCGGCCGCGGGCAGACTGGACGGGAAGGCGAAAGCTTGACCACCGAGATCGACCGAGGTGGAGATCTCCCGCGACCCAGCCGCTTTCACCCGGACATCGAACCCGTGCGCGGCGAAGATCTCCGCGACCCGCTCATCGCCGAAGAACGCCATCTTCTCCGAGCCCACCACGCCGGTGACCCCGGTCAGCGGCGCCCCCGCGACGGGTGCGGCCGCCTGCACGGATCCGGAATCGGGCCTGGTCACCGCCCAGGCTGCCGCGCCCGCCGCCACCACTCCGGCACCGGCCAGCACGAACAGGCCACGCCGGTCGGTGGCGAGGGCGCGGACCCGGTCGGGCAGCGCCGGGCCACCGGCTCCCGCGGCGATCCGCTCGGTGGGTGCGGCGGAATCATCCGTACCCGCGCCGGCGGTACCGGCCGCGTCCTCGGCCGGATCCAGTTGCCGGCGAACCGCGCGCTCGACCAGGATGGGCACGAAATCCCGGACCTTGCTGTCGGCGAAGCGATCGTGCGCACTCCGGACGGCACCACCCACCTCGGCGGCCGTACGGTCCTGCGCATACGCGGCCGCGAGCCGGTTCTCCAGATCGCGGATCGCCTTCTGCTCGCGCGCGGCTTTGTCGTCGGGGGCCTCACCCTTGGGTGCGGTTTCGAGTGCCACGTACATCTCCTCGGCGCCGGATATCGAACTGGAATCGAACACCCGCCGGGCCGATCCACAGCCGACAACCCTACCGCCACACCGTATTCGGATACTCCCACGGACGAGCAGTGCAGCCGATTCTCCGACCAGAATTCACCGCGCATTTCCCGGCCGCTGGGCGGCGGTTTCCTCGAGAACGGCCATGGCGGCATTGTGCCCGCCGATACCGCTCACGCCGCCACCGCGGACGGTGCCGGCACCGCACCGCAGAACGGTGCGGTGCGCGGTATCCACACCCCAGCGCTGCGCCGGTGTGCCGGCGGGTTCGGTGCGGTACGGGAAGGACAGGTCGCCGTGGAAGATATGCCCGCCGGGCAGGCGTAGCGAACGCTGCAGATCGACCGGGCTGGCCGCGTCCAGGCACGGCCGGCCGTGGGCGTCGCGGGCCAGGCATTCGGTGAGGGGTTCGGCGAGTACCGCGTCCAGTTGGGCCAGCGTCGCGGCGACCGCCGCATCCTTCGTGGCCTGTGGGTCGTCCGCGAAAAGGCTTGCCGGTGTGTGCAGTCCGAAGAGAGTGAGCGTATACCGGGCGGTGTCCCCCGGTCCGGCGATTGTCGGGTCGGTGAGCGTATGACAGTAGATCTCCGACGGCGGCGCCGTGGGGAGGCGCCCGGCCGCCGCATCCCGGTAGGCCTGCTCGAGTTGTTCGTAGGATTCGGCGATATGGAAGGTGCCGGCGAAGGCGTCACGCGGATCCGTTCCCGGATCCCGCAGGCGGGGTAGCCGGTCCAGCACCATATTGATCTTCAGTTGCGCGCCTTGCGGTTCCGTACCCGCAGGTTCGCCCAGCAGCCGGGCCAGCTCGGCGGGGGCGGCGTTGGCCAGAACGTACCGGCAGCCGACCGTGGACTCGTCCGCACCGGCGGTCGCGAAGCTCACCTGCGCGGTCTTGCCGTCCGTCTCGATCCGGGTCACCTCCGCTCCGGTCACCAGTTCGGTTCCCGCCTGCCGGCCTGCCTCGATCAGGGCATCGGTCAACGCGCCCATCCCGCCCACCGGCACATCCCAGTCGCCGGTGCCGCCACCGATCACGTGGTAGAGAAAGCACCTGTTCTGGGTGAGGGATTCGTCGTGCGCATGCGTGAACGTACCGATCAGCGCATCGGTGAAAACGACACCCCGTACGAGATCGTCGGCGAAGAACGTTTCGATCGTCGCACCCAGCGGCTGATCGAACAGCGCCGCCCATGCCTCGTCCCCGACCCGCCGGCGGAGTTCGGCGCGGGTGGGCAGGGGTTCGGTCAGGGTCGGGAACACGGCCCGGGCGACCTCCCCGGTCATCGCGTAGAACCGTTGCCAGGCCGCGAAATCCCGCTCGGATCCGGTGACACGGACGAAGCTCTCCCGGGTCGCCGACGGCGACTCGTTGTCGACCAGCAGGCCCGTGTGCCCGGCCGGGGTGTAGGACGATATCCGCCGCTTCCGGGTGCGGAACCGCAGGCCCAGATCGCGGACGATCCGGTCCGGCAGCAGGCTGACCAGATACGAGTACCGCGACAACCGGATATCGACCCCGTCGAACAACCGCGCCGAGACGGCCGCGCCCCCGGCGGCCGCCGCCTGCTCGAGCACGAGAACCGACAGTCCCGCGCGGGCCAGGTACGCGGCCGCCACCAGCCCGTTGTGCCCGCCACCGACGATTACTACGTCGTACCGAGAGCGCATCACCATATGTCGTCGATACCACACCGCGGCCGCAGCGCAGGCCCGCCCATCAGCGTGATGTCGCCACCGGACCCGCGATACCGCGCGCCGGATAGCGGCCGATACCGCGCGCCGGGCCCACGCCGCTGTCGCGTTTCAGCCGATATGCACTCGACGTGGTGAACGCCCGGCTGCCCGGCCCCACAACACTGCTCGGCACCGCGAACCTGCCGCCCCGCCGTTCCCGCAACCCACCGCGCTGATGCCACAACCACCGGGGCGATACCGCGTGCAGCCTGCGGCGCCGAGAGCAGCAACCGCCGCTCGACACGACGACGCTGCCTCCGCCATACCCCGCGGGTCTCGGTACGAGGAGACCGCACAAGCCGCCCGGCGGACCATGAGCACCTGGTCACGGAACGAGTGCCCACGGCGCTGCCACGGTGTCTGCGGGGCAGGTCCTGGACCCACCCGGCCGATCCGCGCGCCGCGGCGCGGCCCGGCACGACCGCCGCGGCGTCGCCGCACCGCACGGCCCGGGGAACTACAGCTAGCCGAGCAGACCGCCGAGCAGGCCCCCGCTCTGCCCTGCCTCCTGCCCGCCACCGGTACCGCCGAGGAATCCACCCGGCGGCAGTTCGGAGGGCTGCACGATGACGAAACCGCGCCCCGAGAAGGAGAGCGTGATACCTTCCCCGGTGCTGCGGCCCATGAGCCGGCCCAGCCCGAACGAATCGTTACGTTTCACCCCGGTCTGCAGACTCGACGACCAGGCGATCGCCGCCTGCGGGTCGGCATAGGTGGGCTGGTCGACGTTGAGCACCACCGGGGTGCCGTGGCTGGTGATGGCGATCCGGCCGCGGCCGGAGAACACGCAGTTGAACAGGCCGGCGTTACTGGCGAAACCGGCCGCGCCCTGGACCATCCGGATGTCGTAGCCCAGTGTCGGGTCGAAGGCGAGCACGTTCGATCCGTTGATGGTGAGCCCGTCGGTGCCGTCCAGATCGATGATGTGTACATCGGCGGCACCGTTGGCGACGAAGAGATCACCGCGGCCGGAGACCTTCATCAGCGGGACGCCCTCGCCGGTGAGCCGCTGCTGGATGGCCCGGCCGATCCCGCCGGAGCCGAGCGCCTGGAAATGCAGATCACCCTGGTAGGCGACCATGGAGCCGGAGCGGACCAGCGTTTCGCCGTTCACCCCGACCTTGATCATCTTGCCGCCCTGTTTCTGGATGCCCATACCAGAGACTTCGGCATGACGCGGGTCGAACAGCTCGCTGTGCATCGGCTGAGCTCCTTGCTGAGGAAAGTGTGCTGGATTGTGCTGGGGCGCCGGCGGCGGCACCGGGGCCGCCGCCGGATAGGCGGCGGGCGGATACGGCTGCTGGGGCGGATAACCGGGCGGGGGCTGGTGCCCCGGATACGGCGCCGCAGGCGGATACGCCGGGGCCGGCGGGGCGGCGGGCGGGTAACCGGCGGCCGGTGGTGGCGCCGGATAGGGTTGTGCCGCAACAGGGTTGGCGACCATGGTCGGATCCGTCCGGGAGGCCTGCGGTGGTGCCGGTGGGGGTGCGGCCGGCGGCACCGGATCGTCGTCCACGTTGACGCCGAAATCGGTGGCGATCCCGGCCAGGCCGTTGTCGTAGCCCTGCCCCACCGCGCGCACCTTCCAGGCGCCCGCACGGCGGTAGATCTCCACGCACACCACGGCCGTTTCGGTACTCAATCCGGAGACCGGGAAGGTGAGCGTGCCCTGCGGCCCGGTGATCGTCGCCGTCAGCGAACCCACCGCGCCGAACGTCGGTGGTCCACTGCCGTCCAGGCTGGCGGTGACCACGACCTTGTCGATCTCGGCCGGTAGCACCGGCGTCTGCACATCGACCACGTCCCCGGCGCCGCGGCCGTGCCGGTAGGTGACGCCGGGCCCCACGGGCTGGTTGAAGAAGACGAAGTCTCCGTCCGACCGGACCTTACCGTTGGCGGCGAGCAGCAGCGCCGAGACATCCACCGGCGCCGAGCATGTCACTGTGACGGTCAAACGATCGCCCGGCGCGGGCCGGTTCTCCCCCGGAGCGAGTGCGGTCACGTCTGATCACCTCGACTCGACGCGTACCGGTGGTTTCCGGTCCGCCGAGTTCCCCGGCGCGTGGCCGGGCACTCGTTCGATTCCTGATACACACCGACGAGTCTGACCGATACCGGCCGCGCCGCGCCACCGCGCGCCCCGCCGGTCATCGCCACCTGCGGCGATCCGCGATCGCCGAACCTGAGAACTTTCACAGCAGGAGCACAGCCAACCGACAGGCCGCGACGGCACTCTGGAATCAGACCAGCGGAACTCGGCCTCCGGGAGGAACCTCATGGTGGATATCGAGATCACCGGCACCACCGTCACCGTCCATGTCCGTGGTACGCACCGGGTGCTGTCGCTGTGCGACCGGATCACCTTCGATCTGGCGAATATCGTGGCCGTCGAACCGGCCGAAATAGATCGCCGCCCGCCCTGGGTCCGCGCACCGGGCGCGTTCTTCCCCGGGGCGATCGCGGCCGGGACATTCCGCGGTAAAGGCCGGAAGGAATTCTGGGACACCCTGTTCGGCGGGAAAGCGGTACGCATCGAACTACGCGGCACCGATTACACCCGGCTGGTGGTCGATGTCGAGGACCCCGGTACCGTACTGCGGGCACTGCGCTCGGCCGCTGCCGCCTGAGCGGCGGCACCGGGTTCGCCGATCGGCCTTCTTCGCCGCGGAGGCCGATCGGCGGATCACGGCCCGTCGGTGCCGCCCGTTATTCGTCGGCCGAATCCGGTTCCGGTTTGGGCTGGCGGGTGACGATCCGCAGCACCGGTTCCACCACGCGCGCCGCGATCGGCCCGACCACCGCCATCAACAGGACGTAGGTGGTGGCCAGTGCCGCGAACTCGTCCGGGACGGCGCCCGCCGCCACGGCCAGGCCGGCGATGACGATGGAGAATTCACCACGCGCCACCAGCGCCGGGGGGGGGGGGGGGGCGGCCCCCCCCCCCGCGCCCCCGCCCGGGGGGGGGGCGCCCCCCCCCGGGGGGGGGGGGGGGGGGGGGGGGGGGGGGGGGGGGCGGGGGGCGCCCCCCGGCCGCGCGGGG
>NZ_JARWPM010000240.1 GCF_029869215.1 Nocardia carnea | reverse complement strand
CGAACGGGCGGCGTCGAGATAATCCTGCCGCACTCCCGCGACACCGTTGAGCGTGGCGATCGCTATGGGCGGGAACGCCGCCAGGAACAGCAGCCAGATCTTCGACACATCACCGATACCGAACCAGACGATCAGCACATGATCCGGAACAGGCGCCGGCGGGTACGGCGGCGTGCGCCCCGCTACCGGTGAGCTGCAGGGCTTTGCCGGTCCAATCCCAGACCTCGCCGAACAGTGCCTGATTCTCCGAGAGCTTCACGCCCAGCGAGGGGACCATTTCCTTCAGCTTGGGCGTCCAGGCCGCGTATTCGGTCGGGAAGCACCGTTCGAGGACGTCGAGCATGGCGGTCACACAGGTCGAGGCGCCCGGGGAGGCACCCAGCAGACCGGCGATCGACCCGTCCTGCGCGGCGATCACCGCGGTCCCCAGTTCGAGCACACCGCCCGCGCCCTTGCGCCGGATCATCTGCACCCGCTGTCCGGCGGTGATGAGTTCCCAATCGCTGCCGTCGGCGCGCGGGATGAACTCCTCCATCGTGTACACCCGGCCGGCCTGCGATTTCATCAGCTCGGTGACCAGGTATTTGACCAGGCCCAGTTCGGTGACACCGACGCCCAGCATGGGGGTCAGGTTGCCCGGTTTGATCGACTTGAACAGGTCGGTGTTGCTGCCGTCCTTGAGGAATTTCGGCGTCCAGCCGGCGTACGGGCCGAACAGCAGGCCGGGCTTGCCGTTGATGACCCGGGTGTCCAGATGTGGCACCGACATCGGCGGCGCACCGACGGCGGCCTTGCCGTACACCTTGGCCTCGTGCATACCCACCAGTTCCCGGTTCGTACAGCGCAGGAACTGGCCCGAGACCGGGAAACCGGCGAAACCGCGGATCTCCTTGATCCCCGATTTCTGCAGGAGCGGCAGCGCACCGCCGCCGGCGCCGACGAAAACGAATTTGCTCACCACGGTGCGGGTGCGGCCGGTACGGGTGTTGCGCACCGTGACCTTCCAGCTGCCGTCGCGCTGTTTGCTCAGATTGCGGACCTCGTTACCGAAGGCGATCTCACCGCCGGTGGCGCCGATATAGGCGAGCAGTTCTTTGGTGAGCGAGCCGAAATCGATATCGGTGCCGCCGTCGGTCCAGTTGAGGGCGATCGGATCGGAGAAATCGCGGCCGCGGGCCATCAGCGGCAGCCGGCGGGCGAATTCGTCGGGGCTGTCGATGTACTCCATCCCCGCGAACAGCGGGTGGCGGGCCAGCGCCTCGTAGCGTTTGCGCAGGTACTCCACATCGGCGGCACCGTGGACGAAACTCACGTGCGGGATCGGGTTGATGAACCGCGACGGATCGCTGAGGATCCCGTTCTCGACGGCGTAGGCCCAGAACTGCCGCGACACCTGGAACCGTTCGTTGATATCGACGGCCTTGCCGATATCGACCGAACCGTCCGGCTTCTGCGGGCTGTAGTTGAGCTCGCACAGCGCGGAATGACCGGTACCGGCGTTGTTCCACGGATCGCTGCTCTCGGCGGCCGCGGCGTCCAGCCGTTCGAACACCGTGATCGACCAGTCCGGCTGCAACTGGCGCAGTAGCGCGCCGAGAGTAGCGCTCATGATGCCGGCACCGATGAGGACTACATCGGTCTTTTCAGTCTGGGCAGCGTTCGGCACGGGTGTTCGACTTCCTTGTCCTGGTGCGCGGGGCGCACATCCCGACAGGATGTGGTCCGCTGGGGCACGGGCGCATATGTAGTTGTGTACGGGCGGCGAGAAGCCTGCTCGGGCTCGGCCGAATGTAGGTTACCCGTCGTTCACTACTGCTAATTGTGCACCTCGACACGCACGGAATCCGCAGCCAGGGCGGCGATTGTGACATAGATTCCTCTCCCGCGGCGCCCCACCGACCAGCGCCTGCCGCACGATCGGGCTCGGGTCCGGGCGCCCCGCGGAACCACGGAATGCGGGAGTCACCGCCGGGAACGCGCCGTACTGAACGGTCCCGTCGACGGGTCGATGCCGCCGATGCACCGGGCATCCACCCGAAGCCGTGCACGGCCGGAGCGCGGCGGCGGTATCGCCTAGATTGGACGGCGTGACGAACGAACCCGCGGCCGCCGGCAGCACCCTGGGCCGGGCCGATTCCTGGCAGCCGGATGTACTCGGCGACGGCTACGAATACCGCACGGTGGAGCTCGGACCGGACCCCGATGGTGAGGGCGAGATCGTCGCTACCCTGGTTCGGCACCTGCCCGATCCCGGCAGCGGGAGCGCCTTGTCCGGCACGCCCGGTACGGCGGGCGGATCCGGTACCGCGGAGGCGGTGCTGTACCTGCACGGCTTCACCGACTACTTCTTCCAGCGGCATGTGGCCGAGCACCTGACCGCGCGCGGTCACCGGTTCTACGCACTGGATCTGCGCAAATGCGGCCGCTCACTGCGGGCGGGCCAGACTCCGCACTTCATCAGCGACCTCGCCCTCTACGACCGGGAACTGAACGAAGCGCTGCGCCTCATCACCGCGGAGACCCCGGGCAAGGTCCTGGTCGTCGGCCATTCGACCGGTGGTCTGGTCGCCTCCCTGTGGCTGGACCGGCTGCAGCGCGCGGGTGGCTCCGCCGCGGCCGGGATCCGCGGACTGGTCCTGAACAGCCCGTGGTTCGACCTCCAGGGCCCCGCCTATTTCCGCACCATCGGAACCCAGCTGATCAATACCGTGGGCCGGTTCCGGGCGAAGTCCGCACTACCGCTGACCAAATCCAGCGCCTACGGCGACAGCCTGCACAACAGCGTCGCCGGCGAATGGGATTACGACCTCGAGTGGAAACCCCGCGACGGGTTCCCGGTCCGTGCCGGCTGGCTGCGGGCGATCCGGCTGGGTCAGGCCCGGTTGCACCGGGGTCTGGATATCGGAGTACCCGCCCTGCTGCTGCGGTCGAAACTCACGAAATTCGCCCGCGAGTACGGTCCCGCGGTCGATGTGGCCGACGCGGTCCTCGACGTGGCACAGATCCAGCGCTGGGCGGGTTGCCTCGGTGATCGCACCACGATCGTCCCGATCGACGGCGCGCGCCACGATGTGTTCCTGTCGGCCGAGGGCCCGCGCACCGAGGCGTTCCGGGAACTGGACAGCTGGCTGGACTGGCTGGCGGGCTACCACTCGGCCGAGTAGGCCCCAGCGATCAGGTGTTCCGGCGCATCACGATCCCGGCACGCTCATCGGCCGGTTCGGCGTTTGCGTGGTCACCACATACTCGTGCGCAGCACGATCTCGGTGGCGAACTCCTGGTCGGCCTCGGCGGCGACATTGTCGACGTCCAGATCCACCACCCGGAACTCGCCGTACACATGCCGTCCCGAGGTGTCGGCGACCGACCGCGGTAACCCCTTGGTCACCACGACGGTGGTCGGCAGTTCGACCGCCGGGCAACTCGCGTCGAGAACCGCGCCGGTACCGTCGGGCACGGCCGGATGCCCGCGATCGGCGACGATCAGGCTGACGAACCGGCCGAAGCCGTTCGCGCACACCTGCCACGCCACACTGGCTCCCGCACCGCGCCCCGCGACATTCGCCCACGGCACACCGAGATCGTCCAGTACCGCGTACACGCCCGCGAGGTCGAGGCCGGTGGCGGTTTCGAACACGATGGTCCGCAGATCGGAGCTGTGCAGCCGCGCGCACACCCGGTCGTAGACCTCCGGCGGATCACCGGTATCGGGCAGCAACAACACACTGTGCTGGGTCGCCGGCCCGTCCACCCGCACCGTCCAGCCCCGGTCACCGACCGCGATGCGCCGAGATTCCATGACGCTTGACGCTACACCGCCGACCGCGTCGGTTGGAGTACTCCCGGCAAAGAACGCGAGGATCGTGACGCGTGAGCTGTGGGCGGTCTCGGCCCGCTCACAGCGCGGACGACGACCCGGCCGCCGCCGGGGTGCTCAGCGCGGAATCGACGACCGGCATCCCGGCCGGGACCCCCTCGTTCAGCAATCGCTCCACTCGGGAAATGTCGAGGTTCTCCGCCACGAGATCGGCGAGCAGATCGAGCTGCGCGGCACGTACGGCAGCCACCCGCGTCCCGGGTGCGACGACGAACCCGGTCCGGCCCGCGGCCCGCGCGACCTGCGCGAGCCAGGCCCGCCGGAATTCGTCGGATTCCAGCAGGCCGTGGAGATGGGTGCCCCAGACCGCGCCCCGCACGCTTCCTTCCGGTCCCGGCGCCCCGGAGTTTCCGTCGCGGCCGCCCGGTCCGCCGTGACCGGCCACCGCGGGCGCGGCGCGGCCGGTGACCTGGAGCCACGGCGTTTCGGCGCCGGCGCGGACCCGGCCGTGATGGATTTCATAGCCGGTCGCGGCGATACCCGCGGTTCCGCCCGGCTGCGCGCCGGACGGGTCGGGGGCACCGAGGGCGGTCGTCCGGCACAGCACCTTCTCCGGCGCGAACTCCACCTCCATATCCAGCAGCCCCAGCCCGGCGACGTCGCCGGCCCCGGATTCCACCGGGTCGACGATCCGGCGGCCGAGCATCTGGTAGCCGCCGCAGATTCCCAGCACGGGCCGCCCGGCGGCCGCCCGCCGCCGCAGCGCCTCGCCGATCCCGGTGCGGCGCAACCAATTCAGATCGTCGACGGTGGCCTTGCTACCGGGGACGACCACCAGGTCGGCATCCACCAGCTGCGATACCTCGTTCACCCAGCGCACCGCGACCCCGGGTTCGCAGGCCAGCGCCTCCACATCCGTCGAATTGGAGATCCGGGGCAGCCGGACGGCCGCGACACTCAACCATTCGCTGCCGACCGGAGCGGCCGGGCGCCCCACCGGAGCGCCGGCGAGGGTGCCCAGCGAATCCTCGGCATCGAGCCACAGATCGTCCCGATACGGCAGCACGCCGAGCGTCGGCCGGCCGGTCAGGGCCGCCAATCGGTCCAGACCGGGCCGCAACAGCCCGACGTCGCCGCGGAACTTGTTGATCACGAATCCGGCGATGAGCCGCTGATCCTCGGGGTCCAGCACCGCCAGCGTCCCGAACAGATGCGCCAGCACCCCGCCCCGGTCGATATCGCCGACCACCAGAACCGGCAGCTCGGCCGCCCGCGCCAGACCCATATTCGCCAGATCGGTGGCCCGCAGGTTGATCTCGGCCGGCGACCCGGCACCTTCGCAGATCACCACATCGAAATCGGCCCGCAGCGCCGCGAGTTCGTCGGCCACCACCGCGCGCAGCCGGGTGCGGTGGGCCATATAGTCGGCGGCGCCCACGGTATCGGTGACCCGGCCGCGCACCACCAGTTGCGAGCGGCGGTCGCTACCCGGTTTCAGCAGGATCGGATTGAACCGCACACTCGGTTCGAGCCCGCAGGCCTGCGCCTGTAACGCCTGCGCCCGGCCGATCTCACCACCGTCGAGCGTGACCACCGAGTTGTTCGACATGTTCTGCGCCTTGAACGGCGCCACCCGTACCCCGCGCCGCCGCAGCAGCCGGCAGA
Organism: Nocardia carnea; assembly: GCF_029869215.1. Lineage (GTDB taxonomy): Bacteria > Actinomycetota > Actinomycetes > Mycobacteriales > Mycobacteriaceae > Nocardia > Nocardia carnea_B. The sequence continues at coordinate 11,884 of NZ_JARWPM010000240.1, read as the reverse complement.
TCCCGGCCACCAGCACGCTCTTCCCGGCGTCGGAGGTGGTTCCGGCGACCAGCAGCGCCCCGCCGGGGCCGCTCACGGCAGGGTCAGGATTTCGGTCCCGGTTTCGGTGACCACCAGGGTGTGCTCGAACTGCGCGGTCCACTGACGGTCCTTGGTGACCACGGTCCAGCCGTCGTCCCAGATCTCGTAGTCGATACCGCCGAGGTTGATCATCGGTTCGATGGTGAAGGTCATTCCGGGTTCGATCACCGAGTCGACGGCGGGCTGGTCGTAGTGCAGGATCACCAGGCCGCTGTGGAAGGTGGGCCCGACACCGTGGCCGGTGAAATCACGGACGACGCCGTAGCCGAAGCGATTGGCATACGATTCGATCACCCGGCCGATCACATTGAGCGCACGACCCGGCCGCACCGCCTTGATGGCCCGCATGGTGGCCTCCCGGGTGCGTTCCACCAGCAGTTTCACCTCCTCGTCCACATCACCGGCGAGGAAGGTGGCGTTGGTATCGCCGTGCACCCCGTGGATATAGGCGGTGACGTCGATATTGACGATGTCGCCGTCCTCGATCACGGTGCTGTCGGGGATACCGTGGCAGATCACCTCGTTGAGCGAGGTGCAGCACGATTTCGGGAAACCCTTGTACCCGAGCGTCGAGGGGTAGGCGCCGTGGTCGCACATGTATTCGTGCGCGATCCGGTCCAGTTCGTCGGTGGTGACACCGGGTGCGACGGCTTTACCGGCCTCGGCCAGCGCCTGGGCCGCAATCTTCCCGGCGATCCGCATCTTCTCGATGGTCTCGGGGGTCTGGACCCACGGTTCGGAGCCTTCCCGGGCGGTTTTCTTCCACACGTACTCCGGACGTTCGATGGAACGGGGAACCTCACGGATCGGGGTGGGGGTTCCGGGGAGCAGCGGCTGACGAGTACGCACGGACATGGTTCAAGACTAGTCGGCGCAGGCCGGCGGGTCGGCGGGAACGGTCACCGGCCGAGCCCGCCACACGGCCGACCCCGGCGAGCCTCGGTTCAGCGACCCCGCCCGCCCGTACGGACCTCGAAGGCGACCCGGTCACCGCGGTAGAGCGAGGCGACCCGTTCGATCGGCCGGCCCTGGGTGTCCAGGCCACGGCGAACCACCCGGAACAGCGGGACGGCGGGCCGGCAGCGGAGCAGTCCGGCCTCGCGGGGCGCGGCGAGCACGGTTTCGATCCGCTCGGTGGCGCCCGCGTATTCGACCCCGGAATCGCCGATCGTCGCGGCGAGCGAACCCAGCGGGTCGAACCCGGCGCGCAGCCAGCCGAACCGGTCCAGCGACAGATCGATCCGTTCCAGGGCGATCGGGTCGCCGTCGGCGTAGAGCAGGCGTTCGAGCGTCATGATCGGGGTCTGCGGTGCCAGTTCGAGATCGCGGGCGATCTCGGCGTCGGCGATTCCGTCCTCCCAGGACAGCAGCCGGCGCACCACCCCGGGGGCATCCTCGCCGGCGGGTTCGGGGGCGAGCGGACGGACCACCTTGGGCCGGGCGAGCACGGTACCGCGCCCCTGCCGGCGGATCCGGCCTTCCACGGCGAGATCCCGCAGCGCGTGCCGGACGGTTTCGCGGGCGACGCCGAAGCGTCCCGCCAGTTCTCGTTCGGCGGGCACCCGGTCGCCCGGGCGCAATTCGTCGAGCATCGTGTCGATCTCGGCGCGTACGCGGTAGACCTTCGACGGCACCGCTCCCCCGGTCGCCGGCGCCGCCCCGAAGTTTTCCGGCGCCGTGACGGTGGCGACGCTCTCTGTGTGCATCATGGCAGTAACTACCTCCAATTGGCCTGCACCGCGTGGTAACCGAGTGTTCGCCGCCGACTCACCATTGGGTCTAGGCCATTCGACATGTCGCGGTAGTCGCCGAACCCACCGCGAGGGGTGTGATGTTCAGTGGGATGAACGGCCCGGCGCTCCGCATTTCCCGTCTACTGCACCGGTAACCGGCGCCGGCCACCGGCCACCTCGGCGATCAGATCCGTGTACCCGTCCACCAGTTCGGCCAGGTGATACCAGTGCCGATGGGTACGGTCACTGCGCACGCCGTCGGCCTCGATGGCCTGATTCGCCGCGACCCAGCTGTGTGCCATCCGATCGATCACCGCGCCCAGACTCTCGGTGTGCAGCGATGCTCCGTTGCGGTGCTGTGGCATCTTACGCATGATCCAGGCGTTGATATCGTCCACGAGTTCCGCTCGGCGACCGTCGATTTCGGCGATATCGGCCAGATCGCGCACATGGGCCCGGCGCTTGTGCAGTTCGACCAGCGTATGCGCGAAACGTAGTAGCACCCGGTCCTGGGTCCGCCTCCCTTGGAATGCGCACAGCAATTGTGGCGCTGTCGGCAGGGTCCCCAGAGTGGGCGCGCTCATCTGCACCCCTCGGACTCACCCGGCACCATCACACTCTGTACCAACATGATCGGCTCTCGATTCGGTTATCCCGGACATCGGATCGTTGTTCACAACAAGGCTAGCTGGATCATGCTCTTACAGATGCAAGAACACAAGACTTCGGTACGCAATGTTGCGAACAGCGTCATGCGCAAGCCTAACGATCCTTCTCGCGGAACCACACCACGGCCTGACTCGAAAAGACGTACCCGCCATGCTCGTTGCCACCGGCGGTCCGAATCCACGCCGCGCCGAACGTTACCCGGCCGGGCGGCGAGACCCGGCCCGACAACGCGTTACGCGACCACATCGCAACCGTGCCGAGATCTCTCCGCGCTTCCGCCACGGCACCATACGTATACCTACGGTGCTCGTAGGTATACGTCCGGCCACCACCGAGACCGATTCGCGGCCCCAACCCTGCGCGGCCACATCCCCTTTCGTCGCTTTCCGGCGAGCCGTCACGGCGCCGGCCGATTCTCGAACCCACCACCACGATGTGAGTTGCCACCAGTTTGCCGACTCCGTCATAGATCTCGACACAGCGCCACCGCACCCCGGTCGGCGCACCACGGCGCTCCCGCGCGATCCCCCGTGGTACGGGCCGGGCGGGAGAAGTCCGCTCCCGGCGATGCGGTAAGGATTTCGGCAGAGCCGTCGACAAGGATGTGGACCCCCATGAGCAATGCCGCCGACCCCCGGGCCGCTGCCGCGCGCCGGGCCGCCGACCTCACCGGCCCGGGCGGTCCCTTCGAACTGGTCACCGAGGAAGTGCTGGGCATCCCGATCCCCGTCGTACGCCATCGGCGCCGGTCGTTGCGCGCACAGCTCGACGCCTCCCGCGCCTGGGGCGACCGCGACTACCTCGTCACCGCCGGGCGCCGGTACTCCTTCACCGAACATGCGGACGCCGCCGAGGCCCTGGCCCGAGCACTGGCGGACAACTACGGGATCGGTAAAGGCGACCGGATCGGCATCCTGGCCGCGAACTCCCCGGAATGGGTGATCACCTTCTGGGCGGCGCAATGCCTGGGCGCGATCGCGGTCGCCTACAACGCGTGGTGGGCGGAACCCGAGGTGGCCTACGGTATCCGGCACACCACCCCCGCCGTGGTCGTCGCCGACACCAAACGCGCCCCGCTCCTGGCCGGCACCGGCGTCCCGGTACTGACCATGGCCGAGGACCTGCCGCGGTTGATCGATGACCACCGCGGTACCGCCCCGGTGGTCGCGGTCGCCGAGGACGATCCGGCCGTGATCCTGTACACCAGCGGCACCACCGGCCGGCCCAAAGGTGTCGTCCACACCCACCGCAATCTGATCGCCGTCACCGATTACCACCGCTACACCGACGCGCTCACCGCACCGCCCGGCTACCGCGAGCCCAGCGCCAAACGATTCCTGCTGACCTCGCCGCTGTTCCATATCGCCAGCCTGCACAATCTCGCGGTCCCCCGGCTCGCCACCGGCGCCGCGGTGATCATCCACACCGGCGCCTTCGACGCGGGGCGAGTCCTGGACCTGATGGCACGGGAGCGGGTCACCAACTGGGGCGCGGTCCCGACCCTCGCGGCCCGGCTGCTCGAACACGATCCGGCCGGCTACGACCTGTCCGCGCTCACCTCGCTCTCCCTGAACGCCGCCCCCGCCTCCCCTGCCTTCCAGCAACGCCTCCGCGCCCGGCTGCCCGCCACCGGTATCGCACTGACCACCAGTTACGGCCTCACCGAGAGCGGTACCGCGGCCACCGTCGCCACCCCGGCCGAACTGGCGGCGGAACCGGAAACCGTCGGACGGCCGATTCTGGGAGTATCCGTCGAGATCCGCGACCCGAGCGGCGCGCCGGTACCCGACGGAACGGAAGGCGAGATCTGCGTACGCAGTCCCTACGTGATGCTCGGCTACTGGCGCGACGAGGCCGCCACCGCCGCCGCGCTCGATGACGAACGCTGGTTGCGTACCGGCGATTTCGGTGTCCTCGAAGACGGCCGGCTGCAGATGGCGGGCCGGCGCAGCGATCTGCTGCTCCGCGGCGGGGAGAACGTGTACCCCACCGAGATAGAGAACGTTCTGGACGCACATCCCGCGGTACGGGAATCGGCCGTCCTCGGTATCCCCGACGACGAACTCGGCCAGCGGATCGCGGCGGTGGTGGTGGTCGCGGACCCGGCCGCCGTCACTGCTGCCGACCTGCGGGACTTCACCGCGCAGCGCCTCGCCTACTACAAGGTGCCCGAACACTGGACCCTCACCGCCGAACCGTTACCGCGCAACGCGACGGGAAAGGTGATGCGCCGGGAAATCTCGCTCTGACCGTGCTCGCCGGGTGCCGGCCGTCCCGCAGGCGCGATTCGTCCGGACCGGCGGCTGCGGAGTGCCGCCTCCCGGGCCGCCAGCCCGGAAGGCGCCCTTCCGGGCTCCGGCTACTACCCGACCGTACCCATCCCCTCGGCAAGCGCTGATCGTTATGGTTGCAGCACAGGGCGTGCGGTCGCCGCGAACCGGTGGATTACCGCACGCCGCCCACCGCGCTGGTCGAAAGGGATGACATGGCAGGCAAACGCACCGTCCTCACGGCGGGTTTGCGCCGGCTCTCGGTGCTGCTGCTGGAGATGCGGGAGGACGCCGAACTGAGCAAGGAGGAGGTCAGCGCCCGCACCGGGATCAACGTGACCACCCTCTATCGCATCGAAACCGCGCAGGCGCGGCCGCAGCGCCGCACCCTGATGACGATGCTGGACCTCTACGGTGTCGACGCCGCCCGCCGCGCGGAAGCGCTGGACCTGCTCTCCGACGCGCAGAAACCCGGTATGTCGCGGCCGTACGAGGCCAGCCTGTCCGAGGTCTACGCGGCGTACATCAATTTCGAGTCGGTGGCGCTGTCGGCCCGGCACTACCAGACCTCGTTCATCCCCGGCCTGCTGCAGACCGAGCAGTACGCCACCGCGGTGATCGATACCTGTATGCCGAAACTGGAAGCCTCCGATCTGGAACGCCGGGCGCGGGCGCGGATGGACCGGGCGGCCGTACTCGCCAAGGACGAGCCGCTCGAATTGTGGGTCGTCCTGGACGAGGCGGCCATCCGCCGCGTGGTGGGCGGTCCGGAGGTGATGAGCGGCCAGCTGCGGCGGCTGGGTGAGGCGACCAAACGCAAGAACGTGATCCTGCAGATCCTGCCCTTCGACGCCGGTGCGCACCCCGGTATGGCCGGCTCCTTCACCATCCTGGATTTCCCCGATCCCACCGATCCCGAATTGGTCTACGTCGAGGGGATTTCCGGCGACGCCTTGATCGAAGGGCATTCCGAGATCCGCCGTTTCGGCGTGATGTTCGACCAGTTGCGCGCGATGGCGCTCAGCCCGCGGGATTCGGCGACGATGATCGCCGATGCCGCGGAAGCCATGAGCTGACGGCCGGATTCGCCGGCGAACAGGGCCGGAAACAGGAGTCACCGGGCAACCGAACGGGTATACACATCGAACCCGGTGCCCACCGGGTGCGTCGAGGAGAAATGAGGGGACCTTGGCAGACACCACCGCGCGGACCGATCCGGACCATCAGCCCGAACTCAAACGCGTCATCGGTCCGTGGCTGCTGCTGTTGTTCATCGTGGGCGATATTCTCGGCACCGGGATCTACGCGCTCACCGGACGGGTCGCCGGCGAGGTCGGCGGCGCGGTGTGGGTGCCGTTCCTGGTGGCGTTCGGGGTCGCCATGATCACCGGATTCAGTTATCTGGAACTGGTCACCAAGTATCCGCAGGCCGCCGGGGCGGCGCTCTACACGCACAAGGCGTTCGGCATCCATTTCCTCACCTTCATGGTGACCTTCGCGGTGATGAGTTCCGGGATCACCTCCGCCGCCACCGCCGCCAAGGCATTCGCCGCGAACTTCGCGGAGGCCTTCGAATTCGGCGGCGCGGATGCGCTGGTGCTCACCCTGATCGGGCTGGCCTTCATGGCCGTGGTCGCGGCGATCAATCTGCGCGGCGTCGGCGAGAGTGTGAAAGCCAATGTGCTGTTGACCTGTGTCGAACTGTCCGGGTTGCTGATCGTGATCTGTATCGGCCTGTGGGCGCTCGGTTTCGGCAACGGAGATTTCGGCCGGATCGTCGAATTCGATACCGGCGATCGGTCCGCGTTCGGCGGAGTGATCGCCGCGACCACCTTGGCCTTCTATGCCATGGTCGGGTTCGAGGATTCGGTGAACATGGCCGAGGAAACCAAGGAACCCAGCCGGATCTTCCCGCGTATCCTGCTCACCGGCCTGCTGATCACCGGCGCGATCTACGTGCTGGTCTCGATCACCGCGGTGGCGCTGGTACCGCCGGAGAAACTCTCCGAAGGCGATACCCCGCTGCTGCAGGTGGTGGAAATCGGCGCGCCCGGCTTCCCCACCCAGATCTTCGCGTTCATCACCATGTTCGCCGTGGCCAATTCGGCGCTGATCAATATGCTCATGGCCAGCCGGCTGCTCTACGGTATGGCCCGGCACAAGGTGGTACCGCGCGCGCTGGGCCGGGTGCATCCGACCCGCCGCACCCCGCATATCGCGATCATCTTCACCACAGTGCTGGCGCTGGGGTTGCTGCTGTTCGTCGGTGAGGTCCCCGAACTCGGTGGTACGACCGCACTGCTGCTGCTGGTGGTGTTCACCATCGTCAACGTGGCGGTACTGGTGCTACGCCGCGACCGCGTCCCGCACCGGCATTTCCACACCCCCACGCCGCTACCGGTACTCGGCGCGGTGTGCTGCGCCTACCTGGCCACACCGTTCACCGACCGCAATCCGCAGCAGTACCTGATCGCCGGGATTCTGCTCGCGGTGGGTGTGGTGCTGTGGGCGCTCACCGCGTTGTGGAACAAACCGCACAATGTGAAACCCCTCGGCCCCGGAGTCGATATCTAGCCGTATCACCGGGCACTGGCGACCACAGCGACCGGAGATCGCTGAAGTGACGAGCGCCCGCGGGATCGGTAACGTATTGGCCGATGACAAGTATGGACGCCAGATTCGGCGATGCTGCTGGGTCGGTGCCCCTGCCCAGCCCGTGGGATCTCAATACCTATCTCGCCGAGGTGGCCGCCTACCGGAAGCGGCCGATATCGCTACAGCCGGCACATCGCTCGGCGCTGACCGAACTGGGCTGCAACGGCAACGGCCTGTGGATCGCGCGCAAACACGACGATATCGTCGTCTACGACGCCTCGGCCTCCGGCCGCAACGCCGACCACATCGTGCTGCACGCCGTCGGTCATATGCTGCTCGGTCACGGCGGTCCGGGCTCCGAGGACGCCGATATCACCCGGATCTCGCTCGGCGCCCTCAACCCCGCACTGCTGGACGCGCTGGCCACGATCGCCCCGGGATCGATCACCCAGATCCTCGGCCGCGACGATTTCGGCGCCGACCGGGAACGCGAAGCGGGCGTGTTCGCCGAGATGACGATGGTCTACGCGGCGCTGCCCCGGCGCCGTACCCGGTCGTTGTGGCCGTTCGGCCGCCGCAAGAACAAGTAGCAGCGTGCGTCCGGCACGCGGTACGGCGATCGGGTGTACCCGATCGCCGTCCGAGGGGCTACGCTTGTGCGCCGTGGCCGAACCGCAGACTCCCGCCGCCGCCCCGCATCCCGCCATCGCGCCCCTGGCCGGTCTCCTGGGTACCTGGCGCGGCTCCGGGCAGGGTGACTACCCGACGATCGAGCCGTTCGGTTATCTGGAGGAGATCACCTTCGGCCATCTCGGCCGCCCGTTCCTGACCTACCGGCAGCGCACCCGGCACGCGGACGACAACCGCCCGCTGCATGTGGAAACCGGCTATCTGCGCTGCCCCGGGCCCGACCGGGTGGAACTCATCCTGTCCCATCCCACCGGGATCACCGAGATCTGTGAAGGCAAACTCACCCTCGCCGACGACGAGATCCGGCTGGAACTGGAATCCACCGCCATCGGCCTGAGCAGTACCGCCAAGTCGGTGACGGCGCTGAGCCGCAGCATCCATATGCACGGCACAGTGATCGACTACACGCTGCAGATGGGTGCCGTGGGCCTGCCCTTACAGGATCATCTCGCCGCCAGTTTGCAGAAGATCTGAACTGCGGATAACGAAGCCGTCACGGATTTCGGCGGCGCGGGTCACGATTTGCTCATCGTCGATTTTCCCCACCTTTCCATCTTGTCTCGATAAGCGATTTCGGCCTAGGTTGGCCTGAGCAGCAAATCGTCAGATAACACTTCCGCAGAGCCCGGTCGCACAGGAGCCACCCGAGCTCGCACTCTGTCGAACCTCTGAATCGGAGGGAGCCGGAAAATGAAGCGTTCCACCGTTGCTCTCGTCACCGCCGGACTGATTCTCGGCGGCACCGGGGTGGTCGAAATCCTCGGTACCGACACCGCCGCCTCGGCCCCGGTCTCCGACCATACGGTCTCCGTCGTCGCGCCTGCCCGCGTCAGCGATCCGGTGGATACCGATACCGGTCACCGTTACGCGAACGATCACGGTCCCGCCACCACCGGGCCGTGATCGGAGTACGGCCGGACGGTCAGTAGCCGGCCGGGAGAGCGGCGAGCATATCGCGGGTCACTCCGACGGCGTTATCGGAACTACCGCCTTCGACCAGCAAGGTTGCGAACGCGAGGTCGCCCCGGTAGCCGACGAACCAGGAATGGGAACCGGCGGCCACCTCCGCCTCGCCCGTTTTGCCGAACACCGCGCCCTGGTCGGCGATGCGGTGGGCGGTGCCGGTCAGCACCACCTCGCGCATCATCGCCCGCAACCCGCGCACCACCGCCGGATCCAGAGCGGGCCGCTGCCCGTCCACGACGGTCTCGCGGCCGGCGATCAGATACGGCGTGGGCGCGCTGCCACGGGCAACGGCCGCCGCCAGCACTGCCATACCGAACGGACTGACCACCACCCGGCCCTGGCCTATTCCGTCTTCGGTGCGCTGGGTGCGGTCTTCGGAAACAGGAATGGATCCGGAAAAGGTGGGTAATCCGGCAATCGAGTACTCCGGGCCGATTCCGAATGCGGCCGCGGTATCCGAAAGGGCCGCGGCCGGCAATTCACTGGCCAATTTGGCGAACGAAGTATTGCAGGAGCGCGCGTAAGCGGTTGTCAACGCGACATTCCCGATGGTGAAACCGTTGTAATTGGGAATCATCCGCTCCCCGATGGTGATCGCGCTCGGGCAGGCGACCACGGTATCCGGGGTGGCACGGCCGTCCGATATCGCGGCCGCGGCGGTGACTGTTTTGAACACCGAACCGGGCGGGTACTGCCCGATGGTGGCCACCGGACCGTCTCGGTCGGCGGCCGCATTCTGGGCGACGGCCAGGATACCGCCGGTGGAGGGTTCGATCACGACCATCATGGTTTGTTCCCGGCGTCCGTCGACCGCGCGCTGCGCCGCGTCCTGTATCTGCCGGTCCACACTGAGCGAGAACGACGGCGCCGGCTGCGCCGCCACCTCGTGCAGCACCCCGGTCTCCGCACCACCCGGGTTCCGGGCCACGACCCGCCACCCGGCCCGGCCGTCCACCTCGTCGATCACCGCCTGCCGCACCTGGGCCATCAGGTCGGGGGCGAATGTGCGGTCGGCCGGGAGCAGATCCCATTCCTGGGTCACCCGTACCCCGGGCAATCCGATCAGTTGCGGCCCCGCCCGGACGAACTCCGTCTCGTTCAGGACGATCACCGTGTACACACCGTCGGCGCCGCGGGCGGAATCGAGAATGCGCTCGGGGGTGAGCCGTTCGTCGATACCGATCAGCGCCCGCGACATCTCCGCCGCCACCCGCTGCGGGTCCTGGCTCGCGGCGGCGTCGAAGGTCACCCGGGACACCGTGCCCGGGATCAGCACATCGCTGCCGGACTGTTCGTTCACCCGCGCCTGTGGCGCCTGCCGCACCGTCAGCGCCATCGTCTGGGTGTCGCCGAGCCGTGGATGCAGCGCGGCACCGCTCCACCGCACGGTCCAGCCGCCACCGCTGCGCACCAGCGGGAGCTGCCCGGTGTAGGTCCAGCTGCGTCCGCTGCCCAGCCGCCATTCGTAGGTGTAGTCGACGGTGGCGGTGTCGCCGGAGATGCGGGCGGCTCCGGAATGGGCGTGTAGTTCCTCGGCTCCCAGTTCGGTCCAGACGGAGGTGAGTGCGGGCAGCGCTTTTTCGGGGCGCGTGGTCCGCTCGGCGGCGGCCGTGAGATCCCGGGTCGCGAAGGCGTTCAGGAATCCGTCCGCGGCGGTGCGGGGTCCGGCCGAGCCCGCGAGGCAGGCGGTCGTGGCGAAGGCGAGCAGCGCGACCGCGAAGAGGAGTACCGGACGGATGGTCATCGGGGCCGATGGTAGCGATCCGCCACCGGGGATCCCCTGCGGCGCACCGGAATCTATCCGGACTCAGTCGAGAAGTACGGTGGCGAAGGTCGCGATCTGCCGGAATCCCACGGCCCGATAGGCGCGCCGGGCGATCTCGTTGTAGTCGTTGACGTACAGACTCGCGGTCCGCCCGGTCGCGACCACCGCGTTCGCCACCGCCGCCGTGCCCGCGGTGCCCAGACCCTGCCCGCGGTGATCGGGATGCACCCAGACGCCCTGGATCTGCCCGGTGCGCCGCGACATCGCCCCGACCTCGGCCTTGTAGGCGACCTCGCCGTCGATGAACCGCGCCCAGGCCCGGCCGGCCTCGATCAGTCCCGCTACCCGGCGGCGATACCCGCGCCCACCGTCGCCGGCCCGCGGATCCACCCCGACCTCTTCGATGAACATGGCGATAGCGGCCGCCAGATAACGGTCCAGTTCGCCGGGCCGGACCTGGCGGACCTCCGGATCGGCGGGGGCCAGCGCGGTATCGGTGAGCGCCAGCAGCGGCTGGGCGCCCCGCAGTTCGCGTTCCGGCCCCCAATGGTCGGCCAGCATCTCCCACAGCGGGAGCGCGAGCTCACGCCGGCCCACCACCGACGAGCACATGCGCGGCCAGCGAATGGCGCGGTCGGCGAACGCGCGCAGGGCATCGCGGCCACCACGCAGCGGGATCAAGTTGACGCCGGAGAAGCACAACGATTCCGACGGACCGCCGTGACTCCACAGCTCGCCCTGCCCGCACCGGTTGTCCAGGCCGTACTCCTGTAACCGGGCGGCGACCATACAGGCCGCGACCGGGTCCTCGTCGAGCACCCTGAGCACCTGCCCCAGCTCCCGCTTGGCGAGCTGGCGCGCGGGAACGTATTTCGGGCGCCGGGCCGGCTCCAGCAGACTCCGCACCTAGTACAGCCTGCCATGAACCGCGGCCACGCGATACGGATATCCCGAAAGCGCCGGTCGGCGCGGCCGGCGAAGCACACCGCGCCGGCGGGGGGGGGGGGGGCCGCGCACCCGCTCCAAATCGCGGGGGGGGGGCGCCCCTTCCCCCACGCGCAGACCCCGGCGGCGGGGGGCGCGCCGCCGGCGCACCAGGTCGAGTTCGGCGGCAC
>NZ_JARWPM010000239.1 GCF_029869215.1 Nocardia carnea | reverse complement strand
GGGGGGGCGCCCCCCGGCCCCTCCTATTCCGCCGGGCCCGTGGTCACCGCGACCCAGCCGTGGACCCGGTTACGGGGCCCGGCCGAGTTGATCACCGCGCTGCGGCTGCGCTGTCTGCCGCGGACCGGGGCCGGGCCGCGGGGACTGTCGGGTTTCCCGAATATCCACCGGCAGCGTGCCCGGGTCGCCGCGGATCTGGCCGCCGATCTCGTCACCCTGCTGGAATCGGGGATCGAGCTCACCGAGCCGGCGGGACGTTCGCCGGACCCGGAGCCGGCGGGAACCGGCGAGCGGGGACGCCCGCTGGGCCCGGGCGATATCGCGGTGCTCGTACGCACGCACAGCCAGCTCGAGGTGGTCCGCGAGGCGCTGGAACGGGCCGGTGTGCCGGTCGTATTGACCAGCGGCAGCAGTATTTTCGCGACTCCCAGCGCCACCGATTGGCTCTGGGTGCTCTCGGCGCTCGAACAGCCGCACCGCGCGGACCGGGTGCGGCTGGCGGCGCTCACCCCGCTCTTCGGGTACACCGCCGGCGATATGGACAGCGGGGGAGCGGATCTGGTGGGGCGGGTGAGTGCCGAATTGCGCGACGCGGCACGCCTGTTCGCCCGCGCGGGTTTCGCGGCCGTTTTCGAACGGCTCGCCACCGCGACCGGGCTGGTTCCGCGGTTGCTCGCCGGCGAGCACGGGGAACGCCGGCTCACCGATATCCGTCACCTGGCGCAGCTCCTCGACGAGGTGAGCGCGGCGGAGGGTTTCGGGCTCACCGCGCTGACCAGATGGCTCGCCGACCGCGTGCGCGCTCCGGCGTCGGGCTCGGTGGCCGGGCGCAGCCGGCGGCTGGATCGCGATCTGGCCGCGGTCCAGCTCGCCACCGTGCATGCGAGCAAGGGGCTCGAATTCCCGGTGGTGTACCTGCCGTTCGCGTGGGACAGCTCATCCGATCCCACACCGGCCACACTGCTGATGCACGAGAACGGCGCCCGCGTGCTCGATATCGGCGGCCCGGACGCGCCGGGCTACGCCGCCCGCAAGGAACGTGCGGACAGCGAAACGGCGGGCGAGGAATTGCGGCTGTGCTATGTGGCGCTCACCCGCGCATGTTGCCAGGTGGTGGCCTGGTGGGCACCGTCGTTCGGGACGGCGGTGGCCCCGCTGCACCGGCTGCTGTTCGGCCGGAGTCCCGAGACCGTACAACCGAAACCGCGGGCGCCGGTCGACGAGGACGCGGTGGTGGTGGACCGGATCCGGGACTGGGCCGCCGCCGCGGCGGGGGCCATCTCGGTGACGGCGGCCGATCCTGCCGGGGAGCTCCCGCGGTACCGCCCGCCCACCGGCAGCGCCGACGGCGAGCTCGCGATCGCCGTGTTCGACCGGGAGCTCGACGACCACTGGCGGCGTACCTCCTACTCGGCGCTCACCGCCGCCGCGCATCTCGCGGCCCCCGAGACCGAACCGGAGGAGAGCCCTGGTCCCGGCGACGAACCGGAGGCGCCCGCGCCGCTCGCCGAACCGGAACCGGGCGCCGCCTCGCTCATGAACGAGCTGCCCTACGGGGCGGAATTCGGCACCCTGGTGCACGCGGTGTTCGAGCGAGTGAGCACCGATACCGCCGACCTGGCCGCCGAGGTACGCCACCGGTGCGAGACCGTGGTGGCCGATATGCTCGCCGACGCCGATCCGGAACTGCTGGCCGCGGCGGTACTCGCGGTTCTGCGCACCCCGCTCGGGTTCGGCACCCTGGCCGATATCCGGGACCGGGATCGGCTGCCGGAACTGGAATTCGAGCTGCCGCTGGCGGGCGGGGACACGCCGGCCGCCGCCTCCGCGACCCTGCACCGTATCGCCGCGCTGCTGCGTACCCGCCTGGACCCCGGTGATGTTTTCCACCGCTACGCGGCAGAACTCGACACCCTCGACGACACCCCGTTGCGGGGATATCTCACCGGCAGTATCGACGCGGTCCTGCGGACTCCGGCCGGGCGTTTCGTCGTCGTCGACTACAAGACCAACCGGCTGGGCACCGGTGAGCTCACCGTCGCGCACTACACCCGGGAACGGATGGCGGCGGAAATGATCCGCGCGCACTATCCGCTGCAGGCGCTGCTGTATTCGGTGGCGTTGCACCGCTATCTGCGCTGGCGGCTGCCCGGCTACGACCCCGCCGGACATCTCGGCGGTATCCGCTACCTGTTCGTCCGGGGCATGATCGGCCCGGAAACCCCGGACGGTGCCGGAGTATTCGAGTGGACCCCGCCGCCCGGCCTGATCGCCGAGCTGTCGGACCTGCTCGCCGGAGGTGCGCCGTGATCCCGATCCGGGTGGCGCAGCGCGGCAGCGGGATACTGCGCGAATTCAACGAGGCCGGAGTGCTCTCGGCCGCGGATGTCCATGTGGCCGCACGATTGGGCCGGCTCGCCGGGGAGACGCGGGAACCGGTGCTTTTCGCCGCCGCGCTGGCGGTCCGCGCGGTCCGCTCGGGTTCGGTATGCCTGGATCTGACCAGGATGCGGGAGATCGGCGTGGACGCCGACGACGAACGGGCCGAGCATATCGATCTCG
>NZ_JARWPM010000238.1 GCF_029869215.1 Nocardia carnea | reverse complement strand
GTTCTGCCCGCTGAGCCGCTCGGACACCCGTCTCGGCAGCCCCGGGCGGGGCCCCCCGCCGCCCCGGCCCCCCTGCTCGTGGATGGTGGTCTCGGCGAAGTTGGTTCTCGACGAGCACGCGAGAGGATAAGCTCTCCTGCGGAGTGACAGGCCGCGCACGCGCTCCTCGTTCTCGCCTGAGTTGCCTCGCCCACGCCGGTTCGGTGACGTTGATGGCCAAGGTCCTTCCCGGGGCCCGCGTTCACACTTCCCCTGTTCGCATGCTTGTTCGTTGCAGGCAGGGTGGCGTGGGCGCCTCTGCCGGGAATGGACGAGAACATGCCGAAGAACAGCAGTGCGCGGCGGCGCCGTCGCGCTCGCAGGATCGCAGCCGAGGACGGCGTGCAATATGCCGAAGCTCTCCGACGCGGCGAAAAGCAGGCCGCGCAGGCACGCGAGCAGGCCGAGAGGAACTCACGGCTGCGTCCGTTGAAGATCAGCGTCGACGGGACCGGGAAGTATTGGCGCCGTGCCGATGCCGAACAGCTGGGGCCTGACGGCCTGGCGGATCCCACCTGCGAGGATGTCCTCGCCGCAGCTGATGTGCTGTTGCCGAAGGTCCACGCACTTCAGTCCGCCAAGTTGACGCCGACGACCGTGGTCGTGCCCTACTGGCAGCGAGACACACTGAGCCAAAGCGAGTTGAACGAGGAATTCCGCACGAAGGTCTCGCAGGTACTCGACGACCTGAAGCGCGTGCGTGCCGACGCCGAGATCCGCTGTGTCGAGTGGAGGACCGTTGCCGCCGCCTACTACGGAGTGGATGTCAAGCTGCGAGGGCTGGATCGAATCACCGGGGAGCGGCTGAGCGACCTGCTCGATTCCGCCCTGGACTCGGCTGCCGTGCTGTCCATGACGGCTGAAGCCGTCCACAATCGCGGGTGCCTGCTCGGCTCGGACCGTTCCCGTCGCCTGGGCTGGGGGTACTCACCATGTGGTGGCGGTGAGGTCCGGGTGCGCGTCCGGATCTTCGATGACGAGGTTATCGTCACCGTCCCCGGGTGCCCCCGGCACGCTGCCGAGGAGATCGTCTACTTCGACTACGAGGTCGAAGACGGCATGGTCGGTATCGAGGTGATGGGCGGCACGACCGCGGACCTCGATGTGATCTACGACATCACCGAACAGGTTCGCCGCGAGCGCGACGAACTCCGGCGAGAAAGGGAAAAGGACAAGTCCGGGAGCTGGACGGTACCCGTGCCGCCGTGGCGACGTGGCGCGGACTATTGGTGATCGCCAGTCGGGCCCTTCGATGACAGGTTCGCCGGTGTCATACCCGGCGGCGGGGTGGGTGCCCCAGTTGATTTGGGCCAGCCGGTCGCCAGGCGCGTGGTGGGACACCCGAACGCAGACAGCTGAACAGGGCGCTGACGATGCCCTGGGGCCGCTGGTATGGCGGCCCCAGGGCATCAGCGGTGCTGCATTCCGCGCGGGTCAATATGGCCCGCGTCTGCTGCTCCTGGTGTCGGCGGCAGCCGGGCCGGGTAAAGCGGCCCCTCGATCGCCAGGTTGTGGCGGCGAGTGCGTCGGAAGGATCTCGAACGGGTCGGATTCGAGCAGGATCAGTGATCTCCCGTTGTCCCAGTCGACAAAGATCTGGCCGGGGCATGAACTGGGGATCCGTGTCACCGTTCCGATTGTTCCGATTTCCAGCGGCGCGGGATCGTCGGGCATGAGCCCGGTGATACGAACGCGGTCACCGACGCGGGGTGTGATCATCGCGGTTGTTTCCTTCTTCTCGTTCATCGGCGGCGGGAATGGTGTCGTGCAGGTCGAGACGGAATAGCCCCTGCTCGTGTGGTGGCTGGGTCAGTGCATTGTTGCTGTCGGCGGCGCGGATATCGCTGGCGTAGAAACTGATGTCGAGGTCGAGTTCGTGGTCGCGAATGTTGTTGCCGTCGTGGTCGCGGAATCCGGCGACGCCGAGCCCGCCGTAGGGTGCCCAGTCGAGCAGCACGGTGCTGATCGAGGGATTGCGACGGCCGATCTCGGCGGTGATGATCGCGAGGACAAGGTCGGTGATGCGCTGTTCCCGTGCACGCCCGAAGGGCAGGTCGTACGCGGCTTCCAGCTGGGCGCGTAATGCGTCGGTGTGCTGGTGGCTTGGGGCAGGACCGGTGGCCGATGCGCTGCTCGTCGCAGATTCGTTCCAGTTCATGACGTGGCTCCTCGGGGCATTTTCGGTGGCCGCAGGTGATTTGGACGCGGTGGGTGGCGGGGCCGCCGGAGTGGGATCAGTGGGGGTGGGGCGTGGGCATGTGTGCCCATGCGGCGGGTAGCGGCCCGCCGGTGTCCAGGTGGCTATCGAGCGCGGCCATGGTGTCGTTGGCCTCGGCATACAGGGCTTCGAGCCGGTCGTGGTGGTCGGCGCAGGCAGACGAGTCCTCGGTGCCGTCTTCGCGGGTGCTGTAGCAGTCGATCTCGTCGCGGATGCGCTGTTGCAGGACGCGGAACCATGCGAGCAGTTCGTCGGAACCGGCCGGTTCGGCGGCGCTGTGTCGCTGAGGCTCGTCGGTGGCCGACAGCCCGGCGGCGACGACCCTGTCATCGAGTTCAGTCACTTCATGCAGCGCGAAGGCGAAGGTATGGGCGAGGTTTTCCACGGGTTCGCCGGGGTCGGGGGTGTCGCCATCTCGGAGTGCGGTGGCGATGGTGTTCAGCCGCCCGGCGAGGTCTTCGGCGTGTTCAGCGGCCTCGTGCCGCTTTCGGCGCAGCGCCTCCATCGCTTGGTCACGTTGGGCCTTCTTGAAGGTCTGCATCCGGTCTCGCCATTCGCGGGACGGTTCCGTATCGGCAGGCACCAAGGCCCACGGTGGCGCGAAGCCCCGCCTGCCGTCGGCTGTTTCGATCGCGCATTCCGCGACCTCGTCGTTGAGGTAAATGGAGCGGACCCGGCCGCGCCATGTCGGGTTGTCACGACCGGTCACCTCGTCACCGACCCGGATCGGGCACTCGGCCCCGAATCGGCTGACCTGATCGCCGGTGGTGTTCGCCGCGCTGACCGGTGCCTGGTTGACCGTCGGGGTGGTGTCGCTGTTCATCATGGCCGAACTCCTAAAGAGGTTGGTAGTGTGCCGATTTCGTCTCGGTCGGTGCGCTATGGGCAGTCGAGGGCATCCGTTGCGACACGCTTGGACAGGCCGAACACGTCGGTGCGCATGATCTCGGCGGTGCCGTCGCGGCGGAATCGGACGATGCGGACCAGGGTTCCGGCCGGTAGCTGTACGCCGTGGAACCAGATCGGCCGGGTGGTCGAGCCGATCAAGGTTTCGCTGTCGGATTCGGTGGGTGACTGCGGATCGGGTGCTTCCGCTGCTGTTGGCGTGGTGCCGTGGGTGTCCATGTTCTTGCCCCTTCGTTCGGTGGTGGGTTCGGCGCGGGCAGTTGGATCCCGCTGGTGGCTGATTGGCTGCCGCTACGGGAGTCAGGCAGTGCGTACGGCGGCGGTGGCCGCGCGGCCGATGGCGTGGGCGGTGGTAGCGGGGTCGGTGATCAGGTGCAGGTTCGCGCCGTTGAGGGGGTCGGGTGCCGTGCCGGTGTCGGGTGCCAGCCACAGCACGGCACAGCCGGTGGCGCGGAGCCGATCGAGGAGTTTCTGGGCGCGGTCGCGGTTGCTGCCGTCGTAGTAGCCGTCGGAGATGATCACCAGCAGGCGGGTGTTTTCCGGGCGCGACAGCTCGAGGGCACCGTCGAGGGCCTCGATGGCGTTGTCGATGGCGTGCAGGAAATCGGGGCAGCTGAATTGGGTGACCCGGGCGGGCGCGGTGCCCGGGTAGGTGATCGGTGCCACCGATGCGCCGAAGGTGACCGTGGCGGTAGCGGCGGGCATGGTGGCCAGCTCGGCCGCGCGGGCGATGATCCATGCGGCCGAGGCGACCGGGTCGGCGTAGTCGCTCATGGAACCGGACACGTCGCAGGCGATACCGACCCGCAACGGCGGGATCGGCACGGTTTTGCGGGTAGTCCGGGTGAACGGTTCGGCCGTGGGCAGCGCCCCGGCGGCGCGTTGGGCTTCGCGGGCCAGTGCGCCGCGCATCCGCAACCGGCCGGGCGGCAACGCGGAGGTGGTTTTGATCGTGGCGCGTTCGCGCTGTGCGGCGTTGTTGAGGGCGCGGGCCAGCACCCGGGCGGCGGCGCGTTCGTCCGGGTGCGGCGTGCGGGTGGCGCGGGTGCTGGCACTGGTGCCGGTCCCGTTGCCGTTGCCGAACACCTTCTGCGCCCGCGCCGCCGCGCGCCGTGCGGCACGCTGGGCCTCTCGTTGCGCGGTGGCCGCCGCTTCGGCAGGGTCGACCGGGACCGGTTGCGCGGCAACGGCGTTGCTGATGTTGGTGACGGTGTCACCGATCGCGGCGGACAGGACCGAGTTCGGATCCGGGTCGGCGTGCGGGTCGGGGCCGACGATATCGAGCCACCGTTGCCCGAGTTCGAGCATGGTGTTGGTGTCGTCGTCGGCCACGGTGTGGGCCTGCTGCCAGATCGCGCGCAACTTCTCGAGCTTGTCGCTGCCGAGGATGGACTCGATGACCCCGGCGGCGGGCGCGCATTCCGACGCGGTGAGGATGCCGCCATCCACGCGCCCCAGCAGGAGGGCGGCGTTGTGGGCGGCGGCATAATCGGTGGGCGGGATCTGGGCGGCGGCATCGGTGCCGCCGTTGTCGCCGATCACGATCTCGGTCGCGCTGGCGCGCAGCCAGTGCCGGTCATCGGGGCGGCGACGGATCTGGGCGGCCTCGATGCGGGATTCCTCCAACAGCAGGGCGGCCTCGACCACGGCCGGATTCGCCACCGGCGGCGCTTCCCACACCGAATGTTGGGCGTGGGCGCATTCGTGGACGAACGCGCCCCACACGGCGGCGTAGCGGGCGCGGTCGCTGTTGCGGTCCGGCCGCGCGGTGGCCGGGTCGATGCCGAGGCGGGTGCCGTCGATTTCGATGGCGGCGCTGTGGGGCATGAACACCGCCGGGTGCCCGTGCGCCGCGCCGGGGGCAATGGTGACGACCAGGTCGTCGCGGTCTGCGATCGGTGGGGCTTCATCGGTTAGGGCGGCAGACAGGGCATCCCATCCGGCGGTGGCGGGCGGTGGTGTGGGTGTGGTGGTGGGGTCGGCGATCAGGTGGCCGGTCATCGCGGGGGTTCCTTCCGGGCGTGTTCGGGCGGGCCGGGGTGGGTTAGATGCGGGGGCCGAGGGCCAGGGGTTCCAGCCGGGTGCCGAACACGGTGCGCACCACGTCGGCGACGATGGCGCGGTCGTCTTCGGGTGCGGCCCCGATCAGGTTCGCGGCGGCGGTGTTCGTGTCGGTGGCGGTGGCGATTTTCTGGAACGCCAGCAGTTCGCGCAGCTGGGGTGCCCACCCGATCTCGCCTTTGTCCTGTCGGGTGGCCAGGTTCCGCGCGGCGCGGACTGCTTTCGGGTCCACCCCGAGCTGTTTGGCGAGGTCGTAGTCGGAGCCGACCTGTACCTGGAACGCGAACCGGCTGGCGAGGGCGTCGGACAGGATCGCGCCGTGAACGCCGGGGTTGTGCCCGGCCACCACGAAGAACCCCGGCGCGACGGTCACGATTTCGCCGCTGTTGGCTTTGATCACGATCTCGCGGCGGCCGTCCATGGCCGGGTACACGCATGACAGCACGGTCGGCGGGATGAGGGTGGCGTCATCGATGAACAGCACCCGGCCCTCGCGCATGGCGCGGACCAGCGGCCCGTGCACGAACGCGAAGGTCCCGTCGGGGTTTTGCGTGTATTCCCCGACAAAATCGGCGACGGTGGTGTCGCAGTCGCCCTGGACCGTCAGAAGGTCGCCGTAGGCGGCCTCGATCAGCGAGGTTTTGCCGGTGCCGGGCGGGCCGTACAGCAGGACCGGGACCTCGTGGTCGCGCATGGTGCGCAGCACGTCCACATCGGCGCGGCCCGCCAGGGTCCGCAGGTGGTATTGCTGCCCGTTCGGCCGTGTCACGGCCGAACCGGTGCGGGCCGGGCTCGGGGTGCCCGATGGCGCGGCGGGGGCCTTACGCGCCCGACGGGCGGCGGGCCGCTTGGCCGGGGTTGCGGCGGGCGTGCCGGTGGCGGGTGCCGGGGTGGGGGCTCCGGTCGCGGCGCTGCTGGTGTTCGTGTTGGCGCGGTAGCGCAGCGGTTTGGCGCTGGTCTGGTCGGCGTGTCCGGCGGCGGTGAGGGTTTTCATCGCGTTTCCGATCGCACCGGATGAACGGCCGGTGAGTTTCGCGACTTCGCGGGGTGTGTATTCGGTGCCGGGGTTGTCGGTGAGGATTTTGGCGACCATGCGGCGCAGTTCGCCATTGCCGAGGCGGTTGGCCGGTGCGGGGGCCGGGCCGGTGGGGGAAGTCATCTCGTTTCTCCTTCGCACTGCACGAATTTTGTTGCGCCGCTCACGGCGGATCCTGGCACAGCGGTGGCGCGGTGGTCATTTCGGATTGGTTGACAATTCGTTTCCCCGGGGTGTGGGTCGACGCTATCTCGACTCATCCCGGGAATTCAACCCCGTTTTCAACCTTTTCTCAACCAATTTCCGCAGATCAGGGCAACAATTGCATGGCAAGCACAGAATGGAATGCGTTAACGCGGCCAGGCCGGCAGCAGACCGTACATGAGGAAACTATTGATTTGAAACCGATTGGAATGCATCGAATGAGGACGGATATCGATAGTTGAATAGCGGAGTCATATCAGCAGGGCCAGCCGAACGATGGCAGCGACGCCAGCGGGCCACGCCCGCCCCAACGTGTTCTTTCTGTTCCCTGCGGGTAATCCTGGGGAGCCAGTTGGGTCGGATAGTGGCTTCTAGCTGGTAGTTTGCGGCATCGGGGTGGGTTGATTTGACTGACCCACCTAGCGACCCGCCAATGGACCCACCTAACGACCCACCTAACGATCTCCACGATCAGCCAGGCCGCGATAACGCGAGCTGCACCCCCCGTGGCGGCGATCTCCGACAACCCGAAGAAATTGCGAACATCCACCCGTTGTGCCGTGAAATTGCCGTACGGAATCCCATTCTCAATTGAATTCCACAAATAGCGATCAGATATCCGCAAACCCTACTGGGCTAATACCTTACCCGACGAACGCCGAGAAGCACGCACACCTTCTGGCTATTATTGCGTACCGTCAATACTTGGCGGCGGGTGTCGCCTCGAATTCCCGAGGCGGATGTTAGCCTTTGTCCCGCGCGGATTCCGCACTCGAGTCAGGCGAGAGACTTCCCCATCCTCGCCTCCGCCTCATCAGACGAGCTTTTACCTTAGACCCAGCGTTTCCGCCTATCTCATCTCGAGTGTTCGCCGAGGCGTTTTCTCGGCCATTACGCATCTCGGATAGAAGACTCCGGTTTCAGTGCCGGGCTTGTTTTTGGAGCCTTTCTGCAAGGTCTCGTGTTTCTGCGGTGGGTTCTTCTCCTATTTTGGAGAGTTTGTGTGCCAGGAGGCCGAGTGTGCGTTCGATGGCTGTGTGTTCGCCGAGGCGGGCGTGCAGGCGAAGGATGTCGCGCCACAGGAGTTCGTTGAGCGGGTCGTGGTCGAGGGCGGTTTCGAGGAGGTCCAGGGCGCGGCGTGGGTCCTGCTCGACCACGGTGGCGGCCAGGGCGCCGACCGCGGTGATGGTGTCGCGGCGGGCGGATTCCCGGATCGGTGCTACCCAGTCCGCTGTGAGATCTGCGGCCAGGATCCCTCGGCAGGAGGTGTCGATGATGTGGCGGCACGCTTCACCGCGCTCCGTGCCGTTGCCCGCGTGGCGGCGTTGACGTACCGCGCGAGCGAACTGCTGGTAGTCGGTGGCGATGATGGTGTGGTCGAGCTGATAGCGGATGTGGTCGCCGGCCAGAATCCGGGGCACCGTGCCGTCGGTCGCGTCTCTGATGGAGGCGGTGAGTCGGCTGATCGCGGTGTTGAGTGCGTTGACCGGTCGGCGGGGGCATCGTTCCCCCCACAGATCGGCGATCAGGGCCTCGCGGGAAATCCCTTCTGGGTGCAGGGTCAGCAGGGCCAGCAGTTCGCGGCTCCGGGGCTGCAAGTGGGTGGTGATGTCGACAACGCCGTCGTCGCGGTGCCAGCAGACACGTAGCGGCCCGAACACCTCGACTGCCAGGGTCGGCCCACCCGGTGCCGATTCGTTTGCCGTGGTGGCGACGGGGGTAGCATCACGCGCAACGGGCACTGTCTCCGTAGGGGGCTGGCCGGTCTCGGTGACCTCGAGACCGAGGTCGTCTACTGGGGATACGGCCGGGGCGGCGTCCTGGCCCGGGATTCGATCGGGAACTGGCTGGCGGGCTCGATACACCCGGGGCGAATCCGCCCGGATGCAGACCCCGAGACCGTGACGCCACCGGCCCGGTAACCGGGGCCACGGTGACGGTTGCCGGCCTAGAAGCGGATTCGAGTGTGCTGGGGTCAGTTGTGTGTGCAGTGCGGCGGCAACGACGCGGGCAGCCGCTGCGAGCCCGTTGCGTCCTCGGCGGGAGTATCGGGCGCCGGTCAGCAGCGCTTCGGCACCGAGGCGGTCGAGTGGAAGCCTGCCGAGCACCGGGACTCCGAGAGGCTCGGCGAACTCGCCCGTGCGATCCGAGCCGACCAGCAGCACCGCGCAGCGCCGACAGCCGGCGGTGACCTCGCGGACGCGCCGGCCGGCGCGGACGGGGTCGGCGAGGTCGCCACGGACCACGACGATCAGAACGTCGGCGCCAGCGGCGATCGGAGTGGCGGGCGAGGCCGGATCGGCGAGACCGCAGTCGGCGATGACCACCAGATCTGCCAGCCTTGGGACTGCGGCGGCGGGCATGCTCACCGGGGCCGTCAGCGTCGCTGCCATGGCATCGGCACTTGGAGGTGCGGCGAGGAACGGCACACCCGAACCCAGCGTCTGGACGTGCTCCCACAACTGTGTCGAAACCGGAGAATCTCCTGGTGACTGGGTGGTGGCAGCGGCAAGGCTGGCCAGTCCGCGGTGCGGGTCGGCGTCGGCGAGTCGCGCGAGTCGTCCCCCGGCAGGATCCGCCTCCACCACGACAGCGGGTTTCGTGCCCGGCCATGCGTTGGCGAGGGCGACCGCGGTAGTAGTCACTCCGGTGTGAGGATTCAGTCCGGTGAGTGCGATCAGCACGGTCACCGCCCCCTTTGGTTGTTGGTCGCCGATCCAATCGTCACGTTGGGTCGACGATGGGGTACAGGGATGGGGCCCGGCTACTCGGACACGATCGCGGTGATCACCGAGTGCCGGTCGAGTTGTGTGGTGGAGATCCGTTGCCGCCACACCCGTGGTGCCGCACCGGGCGGGGTGTCGGTGATCTCGACCGCGTACAAGCCGGGGTTCAACCGGCGGATCCGGGCACAGTAGGTGGTGCCCAGCGGCGCCGAGTCGATGCCGGCCTGGATGGTGGCGGCATCCGATATCGCGGCGTCGGCCGCGACGACTTCGCGAGCGAGTACGCCGTCGCGGGCGTGGTAGTAGGCGGCCTCGAACGCAGCAATTGCCGCTGCGCCGGTGGCCGGCCGTAGGGGGCGAGGCCCGGCTACGGCTTCGGTGGCCTCGATGGTTTCGGGACCACAAGCGGCGGTGCTCCCGGTGACGGTGAGTGCGTGTTCGAGGCCACCGGGAGAAAGCGAAAGCGCGACGGTGAGAGACATCGGCACGTCAACACCGTGGTCTACGCCGTCGATGCCGGAGATGAGCATGGTTGCCACCACCACGGTGGCAGCGACCACAGCGAGCATCACCACGCCGCCCAGGACGGCTCGCGCCCTACCCGGCCCGCCGGTGCGGTACTCGGAAGTCAGCCAGCGTCGATCTTCCGCGGTATCGGGTGCACCGGCGGAGGCCAGCCATTCGGCTATTTCGGTCGGCGGCGGCCCGTCGAGCACGATCTGCCGGTCATCGTTCGACTCGTCCTGGGGGTCGATTCTTCTCATCACCGATGCACCCCGCTTGGTCAGCCGAGCGCCGGCGGCCATTGCGCCAGCACGTCGTTGAGCACCTGCGCGGCCTGGGACTCGACCGTCTCGACCACGTCGGCGACAGGTTCGCTGACCACCACCGCCGTCACCTCTTCGACGATCGGCTGGGGTACCGCGGCCTCGACCTCCGCGACCACCACCGGGAGCGGCACAGGCTCAGTGCCGACACCTAGCGCAGCATCCACATCAGGGTCCGCCAGCCCAGCCTGATCCAAGACCTCGGCGGCCTCGGCGACCACGATGTCGTTCCAGTCGCGTTCCCGTTGCGCGACCTCGGATGACATCCCCTCTGGCCGCGGCACACTCACCCCACCGAAATGCAGCGAATCCTCGCCCACCACCGACGCCTGCACCTCGGCGTAACCGTCGCTGGTGCCCGGCTGCGGGTATACCTCGACCACTGGCTGCGCGGGTTCCACAGCCACCTGCGGCTCGATCGCCACCTGCGGCTCATAGCCCATTTCGGGCCGGGACACCGACGGGGGCTCCGACCACACGTGGGGTTCAGGAACTATCCGGGGCTCGGGAACGGCCTCCGGCTCGGGCAGGACCTGGGGTGCCGGTGAGATCGGGGCCGGCATCTGAGCGGGCGCCGGGGTATCGGTCTTCTCATCGGGAGTCGACCGGTCCGGCCCGACAGGAATGGTCCTGGTCCGCGGTTCCGGAACCACGGGGCCTACGACGCCCGCTTGTCCTGGCCGGGGGTCCGAGATCACTCCCGGCTGACCCACTGGACCCGCATGCGCAACCGGTGCTGCGAACACCGCCGCCGCCAACGGGACAAGCGCGGCCATCGCTAGACGATGCCCTGCACAGGCTCCGAATCCAGGTAGCCACCGATGCCTCCGAGACGAGTGCACCACCGGTCCGGTCGCCCCGATGACCCCACCGACCGCAGGACCGCGCAACGAGGTCCACAACGCCCCTGGATGCAAGGCGCAGGCGTGTACCACACGAACATCGACGCCTTGCCCGTCGAGGTAGTCGACAATGACCTCAGCACGGCCGATCACCGGGTCGGCCAACCGCGACGGCGCGACGACAACCACCACCGCAGCGTCGACCCCGTCCGGTCGGCACGCTGGAATGTCCTGGTCGAGCCGGAACACCGCCTCGCAACTCACCACTCGCCTGCCGCGCATCCAGATCACCCAGATCCCCACGGAGGAGCTACGGCCCCCTCCGGCAGCACGCGCTGCCGCCACCACCGCCGCGCCGGACACCGCAGCATCCGAACGGCTGTTCATCGATGTAGTCATGACTTACCTCGCTCTCTGCGTCGGTCACGACCCCGGGGCGGCCCCTCCTCCCACCAAGTCGTGAGATACACCACCCAAACTATGCACGTATCTCGAACTTTTCAAGAATAAAACAGTAACTTTTCTCTGGATGCCGAGGGATTTGGCTCCTGATGGCGACTTTTCCGAACTTTACGGGTACAGTTCTGCTCATGGGAGCCCACGACGAGTTCTTCGCCCGGATGGTGCGCGAGCGGCGTCAGCAGCTGGGCAATCTGACGATGCCGGAGGTGCACCAGCGCGGCGGACCAGCGGTCCCTGCCCAGCAGCGGGCCGACCGTTGCGAGCTGTCGGCCAATGTGCGGCCGAGTACCTTCGCCAAGTTCGACACCGGCCTCGGATGGCAGGAGGGCTCAGCGCGGGCCGCCTACTACGACCGTCGGCCACCGGTGCCGGTCGAGTCCGACACTCCCGCGTTCGAGCCAGGCGCATCCAGCATCAGCCTCAGCCTCGAACAGCTCCTGCCACTACTGGATGCCCAACGGTTTCTCCGAACCGCCCCCATCGCCGAGCTGCCGAACGCGATCGGCAAGCTCGATGATGCCATCAGCGGCATTGTCGGCCCGTTCGTCACGAGCGTCCTCGAAGCCAACCGTGGCACCCAAGTCCATCCGCTCGTCGAGATCGCCTTCGGCGAATCTCTCGCCGCGCCGGTTTCCCCAGATGACCCCGACGCCACGGAAAAGCTGTACCGGCGCTGGCTCATCGGACGGGCGGAAGATCTCGACGATGCCCTGCAGCAAGCATTCGAACAGCGCTTCCAGAAACGCAACCAGGACGCTGCGACCACATCTCGCGCGGTCGCTCCGAACTGAACGCCGGGCCTCACCCTGATAGGCCCGAAATGGCTGCGGTTCTGGCGAAATCCACAACACCCTGGGCACCGGGGTAGGCGTGTGCAAAGCTGTGTCCCGGGACTGACAACGAGCAGACAATACGGGGTGGTGATGGGCGGTTCCCACAATGACACCGGGTCGCCGGTGTCCGGCGATGCAGTCCGCAGGGCGGCGGCACCGTACTGCCTGCCGTTTCTGGCCATCTACGACATCTGGGTGATCCGGCTGAGCAACCGATTCGGGTGGCGGTGCCCCGCGGACACCATGCTCGCCCCATATCACCGCCACGCCGGCCGCCGCCACCTCGAAGTCGGACCCGGTTCAGGCTGGTATCCAGCCCACACCCGATTCCCCGACGACGCCGAGATCACGCTGACGGATCTGAACCGAACCTCCCTCGCCTACGCCGCCCGTCGACTGCGCAAGGCAGGACACACCGTGCACGAAACCGTCGCCAGTGTTCTCGAGCCAGTGCCCGCCCCGGCCGGAGCGGGTTACGACTCGATCGGCATCAACTTCGTTTTACACTGTGTCCCTGGCGATTTCACCGCGAAGGGTATTGCGTTCAGCCACCTTGCCCGGGTGCTCGCGGATGACGGCACGCTGTTCGGCTCCACCATCCTCGGAGACCACACACCGCACACCGGGTTCGGCCGGCTTCTCACCACCACCTACCGGCGCGTCGGCGCCTTCAACAACCGCCACGACACCCGGGCGGACCTCGCCGCAGCACTCGACGCGGCCTTCGGCGAGTATCACCTGACCGACATCGGAGACGTCACCCTGTTCACCGCCTCACAACCGCGTCGATAACCGCTCAGCGGTCGATCCGGAGCTGCCATCCTGGTGGACGGGCTCGGCTACCACGAGGTGCAGCGCGAGCACGAGCGGGGAGGAGCTCGAGATGGACGTGGCGTGGGATGTGCGGCGGCAGGTGATCGTCGAGGCCGCTGAACTCGCCTACCACCAGGGGCCGGACTTGGGCCCGTTCGAGTGTCTTGGTTGCTTCCAGCCGGCAGCAATCTGTCCACGGTGCGGCGCAGAGCTCGGCTCTGCCTTTATCGAACAGCTCGCAGCACCGCAGGTCGCCAGAGTGCGCCTCGAACTGGAACAGGATTTCGCTGCCCGAGAGAAAGCCATGGAGAACGACGTCCTGACACGGGTCCGCGCCGGGATGCGAAACGAGGTCAATCGGCTGCGGAACCAAGCGCAGCGAAGTAGCGAAACCGCGGCAACGGAGAAGCAGCGGGCTCAGGCCGCGACGGTCGCTCTGGCCGAGGCTCAGGAACAACTCGAGCAGATGCAGGCCGAGCAGTCGCGGATGCGAGATCAGATCGCTCGCAGTGAACGCAAACGGGCGCAGCAGGAGGCCGAACGGAAGTATCGTCCGGTGATTCTGGAGTACCAGAACCGGGAGAAGCGGGCGCTGGACCAGCTTGCTCTGGCTGAGAGCAAGATTTCGCCGGGGCCACCACCACAGCCGACGGGAGTCGCCTACCAGCACGCATTCGCTGAGGAACTGCAGCGCCGCTACCCCGAAGATGAGATTTCGGTGATTCGGAACGGTCAGAAGGGCGGTGATGTCCTCCAGATCGTGCGTGTCGACGGCCGAAGCTGGGGATCTATTTTGTGGGAGTGCAAGAGAACCAAGCACTTCAGCTCGGCGTGGATTCCTAAGCTTGTCCGTGATGTTGATCGTGATCACGCCGGTCTCGGAGTGCTCGTGAGCGCGTCGATGCCGGCCACGGTGGATGGTGTGGCAATCCGCGACGGCATCCTCCTGTGTGCCGCCGACCTGGCAACGTACATGTCCATTCCGTTGCGGCAGGCGGTGATCGACAACAAACGTCACGCGATTGCGGGCAAGGCCCGTCGTGGGCGTGCCGACCGGTTGCTCGAATACGTCGACCGGGGCGGGTTCTTCGCCCACCTGCAGCGGATCGTCCAAGACGCGCGCGAAACCCTGGCGACCGGGGCCAAGCTGCGAAATCAAGTACACGCTGCTCTCGCCAAGCTGGACCAGCACCAGCAGGACGTGCTCGACCGAATGTTCACCATGTTCGGCGAGCTCGACGCAGCCGGCGTCGCCGTCCCACCCGCTCTGCACTCAGAACATGTGACCGACCATCGGTCGGCCTCTCCCAACGGTGCACGAAAGGAGGGCCCGTCGACCCGACACCCGACATCGACGGCCTCCCGGACTCGAAACTGAATCCGGCGATATCTACTTGCTGAGACAGGTGGCCTGGACGGCGGGCACGCTTGATCGCAGGGTCGGCCGGTTAATGCGTCGTCAGATCCGTGCGGCGGTCGACTCGTACCCGCAGTCCGGCTGGTTTGAGGGTGATCTGCTCTGCGACGTCGAGGGTGTAGTCACCGTCGATGTGGATCTCGTACTGGTGGAGGACGTGGGCGAGAGTGAGCAGGACTTCGTGATTGGCGAATTGGCGGCCGATGCAGGCGCGGTGCCCGACCCCGAACGGCCTGTATACGCGACGGCGGTCCAGCTCACGCTGCCGCTGAGGGGCCCATCGGTCCGGGTCGAAACGTTCTGCGTCCGGACCCCAGGTTTCCGGGTCGCGGTGCGCATACCAGGTGAGCACGAATACCCAATCGCCTTGCTGGAAGCGGTATTTGCCGTCACCGATCGTGACCTCATGGCGCGCCTCGCGGAAATAACCGGGCGCGACCGGCCACAACCGCAACGTTTCATCGACCACCCGCCGCAGATACCGCAGCTTCGCGACGTCCTCGTAGCTGGTTATCGGCCGGTCGCGCCCCGGGAAATGGTCGTCGACCTCGGCGCGCGCTCGTGCCGCGACCTCGGGATTCTTCGCCAGCTCGTAGAGCGCGAAGGCCAGTGCGCCCGCGCTGGTCTCGTGGCCAGCGACCAGGAACGTCAGGATCTGGTTGCGGATATTGGTGGCATCGAGATGCTCGCCGGTGTCAGGGTCGGTGGTGGTGAGCATGCGGTCGAGCAAATCGTCGTGCTGGCCGACGGTGCCACTGGTCCGGCGTGCGGCGATCACGTCGTCGACGGTTCGGTGCATAAAGGCGATGTCGCGGCGATGCTGCCCGGCGGCGCGCCGTCCCAGGGTGTTCTGCAACAGCGGGGGGAGGTTGGCGTTGCGGTTGATGTAAGTCAGGCCGCGCAGCATGGCTTCGACGAAGGGGTGCGCTTGGCCGGGGGTGTAGGAGAACGAATCGAACGAGTAGCCGAACCCGGTGCGGGCGATGATTTCCAGGGTGAGCCGGTTCATTTCCTCCGCGATGTCGGCGATGTGGTGCGTGTCGCCCCAGGTGTCGAGCAATTCACCGATGGTGGCGGCCATCGTCTGGTGGTAGGAACGCATTGCTGTTTGGGTGAAGGCTGGCGCGAGGATGTTGTGTGCTGCCGACCAGGCCGGTTCGTCGTTGCGGGCGGTGAACAGTCCGTCCCGGGCGACTCGGCGCAGCTTGCGCAGGGGCACTCCGAGGTGCTTGGTCCAGTGGTGTTCGTCGTTGATTTCCGCGATGAGGTCGGCGCCGGAGACCACGATCATCGGCCAATTGGTGATGCGCCGCTCGAAGATCGGCCCCAGCCTTCGGGCATCCCGCCGCGATGTCTGGGTGGGTTTGGCCACGTTCATGGTGAACAGGTCACCGACGACAGGCAGCCTCCACCTCGGATGCGGCAATACTGCCGCCTCGTCCCTGCCGGTCCGGGGCGGACTCATCGCCATCACATCGTGCTCCTACTGGTCGAAGGTGTCGCGCACCGAGTGCTCAAGGGCGTTTCGATCGAGGCGATATGTCGGGCTGTCGGCCACACACCGGCCAGGTCCAGCAGTTCGTTCAGGTCGGTGGTCAAGTCTCGCGGACCGAGCCGAACCGGTTGGAGCCCGGGGCTGGGCTCGTCCTGCGGTGCTCGCCCGGCGTTCTTCTGGTCGATCGCCGCGAGAATTGCCACTGCATAGGACAGCATGCCCTCACGGTCAGGGCCGGCCGGGTATCTGGCTGTGGTGTAAGGCTTGAGGTGCAGGAGAGCGTCGCGGATCTCGACGATCATCCGGTGAAGCCGCAGCGCCGGTTCCACCCCGCCGCCATCTCCTGGTGGGGCGAGCACGATCTCGGGGACACTGGCGGTCAGGTCGCGCCACACGGGCTGCAGGCGGCGGCAATAGCGGCTGGTCCGGTCGTGTCCGGTTCTTATGAGGATTGTGCTCACCAACGGCACTGCTACTGCAGCAGACGCGACAACATTGGCCAAGAAAAAGGTCCAGCCTTTGCTGCTCATATCCGGGTCCGCAGACGGTTGGTTCTGCACGACGGCGAACCCGGTCTGGAATGGAATTGCGAGCGAACTGAGCCCGAGTCCGGCGGCGAGAACAAGTACACCCAGGTACAGCACACGCTCGCGCAGGAACGCGTCGCTGCGCAACTCGCGGAAGCTGATGCGGGCGATTACCCATGCGGTGATTCCGAGCGGCAGATAGAACGCCACCCACGCGATCACCGCCGGCCAGCCCAATGCCTCGTCGATCAGCTGATCGGCACGGCGCGCGGGGGTGCCGGCGATCAGGATCACCGCGGACGCCGAGAGGGCGACGAGGTCATAAACGCGCTGTCGACGCCAGGTATCTGCAGGGTCCGCTCCGTCCCACAATTTCGCAATGCCATAGATATAGGAGACCGATACCAGGATTGCCCCGAACGAAGCTTGGCGGCACAGCTGCACCATCTCGGCATCACCGACGAACCACACGAGGCGCGCGGCCAGGTCTTCGGCCCACGCTTCCCGCATCAGTAGTCCCGCAATCGCTGCCAGCAGAGCCCGGTTGATCAGCCGATCGACGACCTTGTCGCCCAGCAGCCACCACCGTCCGGCGGTGATCGCGGTGACAGCGAACAGCACGGGCCAGGCCAGTAGGCCGGGAATCGGCGAGGTCATCGGTGCCGCCCGAGGAAGAAGGTGGATCGGAACGGCGAGGGTCGTCGCCGCGGCAAGGTCGCCTCGACCATCACCAACCCGGCGAATGATTCGGCAGCCTGTTCGCGGGCGGTCCCATAGTCCCGGCGCCAGAGAACGCTGCGGATCGACGCCGGATCCAGTAAGGGCATCAATGTCTGCAACGGCAGTACATCACCGTCGGGCTCCGGAGTGGACGAGCCATGTCCCAGGAGCATGTGCCCGATCTCGTGGGCGATGATGTGTCCAGCGTGCCATTCGGTTTCGGCCCCGACCATGATGATGTCGTCGTACTCCCGAGCGATCCACAACCCGCTACCGGTCCCGCACCCGGCTCCCGACAACGCATTCGCGTCGATGGGGCACACCGTGATCGGCCGTTGCCGATACTCCGCGACCCGCTTCACGTACTCGTTCGGATCCCACGGCCATGGCACCGGCACGATCCGTGCGGTCTCCTGGACATGTACTGCCGTGTCGTTCATTGCTATTCATCCCTCCCGGTGGCGTCGCGTGTGCGGCGATCTCCTTCGCATTCGGCGTTGTGTCGGTAAAGCACGGCCCGGTCCCTCTGGTCAGGCTGCGCTGTGGTCTGGAGGCGCGAGCCTGGACAGCTCGCGAGTCAAAGCGGTGATATCGATGTCGTTGCCGCGCAACGCCATATGCCTGACGCCGGCATCGCGTGCCGCCGATAGCAACCGCAACTGGCGGTCGACGGGGCGAGCCTCGTCAGAGGTACCGGTGAGATACACCGGCAGGACGTGGAAGTGCTGGGCAATGGCCTGCAGCACCGTGGGGTCGACTCCACCGCTCGTGCTGCCGGTCCGCAGCGCGATGATTTCCTCGGCAAGTATGGTCTCGCCGACGATGGCGCTGACACTGCGAGCGACATCTGCCGGGTCTTGCTCGGGTTCCGTGCGAGGGTGGAACGTGCTGAACAGCCGGTTCACCCTCGTCGGCAACTCGATGATCTCGTCGGCCATTGTGGCTGACTGCCGTTGATCAATGGGCGAGCTTTTCATCGGTACCCTCCCTGGTTGCCTGGATGAGACCACGCTCGGTCCGCAGGACTCGAGCGCTCATCCGGCGTCCGTCAGAGACTGGTACCGGGAATCAGAACTTCGCCATCATAACAAACGCCTATCCGAGGTGGTAGGTGTTCACATTCCGTCAGCTCGGGAGCGGGTCCGGCTGTTCTGGATCGTCAAGCCCGGGATGCCCTGCATCTGTGGGGGCCACCGGGTCGGGTTCGTCGGAGTGCCCTGTCACCCGCAGTTGCAGCACGGCAAGCGCGGGACCCGCGTCAGAGGTTCCGACTATGGCACCGGAGCCGTCAACGACAACCCATCCACCCCCGCGGCGCCTCAACCGCACATCGTGCACTTCAGCGGATTCGGCTTTGCCGGTGAACACGTCGGCGGCGGCGGCGAAGATGCGTTTCACGTCGTCAGGGTGTGGGGTGTCGCGTTGGTCGACCTGCCCTTTCCACTGGACGTCGGGTAGCGGATCGGTGATCCAGCGGATCAACCGCATCTTGGCGATGTCGACCAGCACCATATGGACCTGCGATATGCGCGGTATCGCGGCCAGTGCCGCTGCCTCCAAGCTCATCCCGGCCATCGGAGTCGAGGTTTCGAACAGCAGTCCACGCCACTTCGCTGGAGGCTGTGGGGGCGTGCCAGCGGCCATGACGACATGACCCGGCCTGTTGTTCTTGCCGACTGTTACGGTGACCGCACCGCTCCAGCTGTCACCCGGTTGTGACGACAGCAGCGCCCTGATCAGTGAAAGCCCGTCTGCTGGTTCGACGAAGCGGAAGATTTCTGGTGCCGTGAGTTGCGAGCGCGGCGTCCCGCCGGTCAGCGCCGCCGGAAATTCCGCGAGCCGCAGGTGGGAGTCCCAGGTGAACGCGAAGGCCGACACCGGCCGCTGCTGTGGTTGGGTCCCATCGGGACCCAACCACACAAGCGCGCCCAGGAGCGCAATGTACGGCCCGAAAACCGGCACGACACGGGCGCAGACCGAGAGACCGTTGCGCACGACGCGAAGCGTGGCCGCCGCTTCGGGATGCGCCCGCAAGTCGG
>NZ_JARWPM010000237.1 GCF_029869215.1 Nocardia carnea | reverse complement strand
CGTGATTCGGTCGGGGCGCTGCGTCGGCCGGGCGGCGGTCGGCCCCCCCCCCCCCCCGCCCGGGCGGGCGGCCCCCCCCCCCCCCCCCCCCCCCCCCCCCCCCCCCCACGACACCGGATACGTCCCACCCGAGCACGAACGGCGGAGGACCGAGAAAGATCCGCCGGGATCTGTGCTTGAGGTCGGTCGGGTTGAGACCGGCGGCACCCACCTGTACCAGGACCTGGTTGGGTGTGACCCGGGGACGTGGGACCTCGGCCTGATGAAGGACCTCGGGACCACCGAGGACATCCTGGCGGACCGCCACCATCGTCTGGTCCGTCCCTGTCACGACGAGACTCCCTCGTCGCCGCGTACCCGCCCGCGAAGGACGTGTTTCAAGATCTTTCCCGACGGGTTGCGCGGAATCTCTCCGAGGACAAGGCGGTGCGGGGCCTTGTAGTCGGCGATGAGGGTCGATACATGCGCCCGCACGTCCTCGAGCGTGATCGCGTAACCCTCGCGAGGCGTCACGACGGCCACCACGCTCTCGCCGTACACCGGATGAGGCGCCCCGACCACCGCACAGTCCGCCACGCCGGGGTGGGCGGCCAGCGCGTTCTCGACCTCGACCGAGTACACATTCATACCGCCGGTGATGATCATGTCCTTCATACGGTCGACGAGCGTGATGCAGCCGTCGTCGTCGACGCGCGCCACGTCGCCGGTGTGCAACCAGCCGTCGCGCAGGGCTTCCGCTGTGGCCTCCGGGTTGTTCCAGTAGCCCTTCATCACGGATTCGCCCCGCAGGATCACCTCGCCGGTGCTGCCGGCGGCGACGTCACGTCCCTCGCTGTCCACGACCCTCGCCTCGGTGTTGAGGATGGCCCACCCGTTGGCACCCGGGCGCTGTGCGATGTGGCCGGGCCCGAGCCCGACGCCGCCCGGGCCGGCCTCGGTCGGTCCGCAGAGGTTGAAGAGCCGCACCCGCGGTGCCGCCGCCCGGAGTTGTTCTACCGTGGTCGGCGGCATGGGAGCCGCGCCGAACAATCCGATTCGCCAGCTCGACAGGTCCCGTAGGGCGAAGTCCGGACTGTCGAGCAGCATCCGGTACATCGTGGGGACGCCGAAGAAAGTCGTTATCCGCTCGGACTCCATGAGTTCCAGGACGGCGGCCGGGTCGAACGTATCGAGGAGCACATGGGTAGCTCCCACCGCTGTGCCCCCGTGCAGGAAGAGGTTGAGGCCCGCGGAATGGTAGAGCGGCGCGACCTGCAGAATCCGTTCACCGTCCGCCAGCCCGACGGTCAGGCTCACGTTGAGCCCCGCCCAGATCACCCGGTGGTGGTCGAGCAGGACACCTTTGGGCCGGCCCGTGGTGCCCGAGGTGTAGAGGATTTCGGCGTCGTCGGACTCTGAGAGCGAGATCGCCGGCTCGTGGTCCGCAGCGTCGGCCATGAGGCTTTCGAGGTCGTCGAGGCGGCCCGGCAGTGGGCCGAGCGCGAGGTGGGTCCGCGGTGGTGTAGCCGCCGCGGCGCGTGCCGTGTCCGCGACGGTCGCCAGACTCGGGTGGAAGACGAAGCCGGTTGCGCCACTGTCGTCGAGCAGCCAGGTGACCTCCGGCGCCGCCATCCGGGGGTTGACCGGGACGACGAGAAGGCCGAGCTTTGCCGCGGCATACAGGACGACGACGAAGCTGTCGGAGTTCGTGCTCATCACCGCGAGCCGCTCGCCCTTGACCATGCCGCGGCCTCGGAGCACTGCGGCGGCGCGGTTGACCGCACTGTCGAGCGCCGCCCAGGTGATCCGTCTGCCGTTGTAGACGAGCGCGTCGCGGGTCGGGGCTCGGTGGGCTTGCCGGGCTACCAACTGACCGAGCGTAGGCATGGATATCTCCTGACAAAGGTGAGGGCGGGGCGGAAATCGTTCGGACCGGCTCGTCGTGACTGCTCAGAGCCAGGACGGGTCGAGGTCGACGGTGGTGCGGTCGAGGGAGGCGAGCAGATCGAGCCGAGGTGCGACTCCCGGGAGCTCATAGGATCGGAAGTAGCGCGCCGCCGCGCGTTTACCGCGGGCGAACGCGTCGTCTCGGTCACCGAGCGCTACGAGCTGCTCCAGCCAGATCCAGGCGAGAACGATATGTCCGGCGGCCTCCAAGTAGATCGAGGCATTCCCGAGCCGGCCGACCGGATCGGGGTGCGCGTGGAGCAGCTTCGTCACCTCCATGAGGCGCGCTCGGGCGAGGTCCAGATCGGCCGCGTGGGCCGAGGTCTCGGGCCCCAGCCGCGCGGCGGCCGCGACGGTTCGCCGTATCTGCTCGTCCAGCACTTGCAGCGCTGCCCCGTCGTGTATCGACGTCTTGCGGCCCAGCAGATCGATCGCCTGGATACCGTGTGTGCCCTCGTGGATCGGGTTGAGCCGGCTGTCGCGGTAGTGCTGCTCGACGTCATAGTCGCGCGTGTAGCCGTATCCGCCGTGCACCTGTATGGCCAGTGAGGTTCCGTGCAGGCACCACTGCGCGGGCCAGCTCTTCGCGATGGGGGTGAGGATGTCGAGCAGTAGCGCCGCGCGATCACGCTCGGCACGTTCCGGTGCGGTCTCCCGTTCGTCCAGCAGCCGGGCGCAGTACAACGTCAGCCCGAGCGCTCCCTCGGCGTAGGACTTCTGGGCCAGCAGCATCCGGCGGATGTCCGCATGCTCCACGAGCGGCACCTGCGGCAGATGCGCGGCTTTCGCATCCGGCCTGCGTCCTTGCGGACGGGTCCGCGCGTAGGCCAGCGACTTCAGGTAGGCGGTGTAGCCGAGAGCCGCGGCACACACACCTACTTCGAGGCGGACCGCGTTCATCATGTGGAACATCTGGGCGAGCCCCTCCCCCGGCGCCCCGACCAGATAGCCGACGGCACCGGCGGACCCGCCGGGCCGATGGGATCCGTCGCCGAAGCTCAGCACGGTATTGACCGTGCCCCGGAATCCCATCTTGTGGTTGAGCCCGACCAGTGACACGTCGTTGCGCTCGCCGAGGCTGCCGTCGTCACCGACCAGGAACTTGGGGACGATGAACAGCGACAGACCCCGGACGCCGGATTCGCCGGGACCGGTGCGAGCCAGCACGAGGTGCACGATATTCTCGCCCAGTTCGTGGTCTCCCCCGGAGATCCACATCTTGGTGCCGGTGATGCGGTAGGTCCCGTCGTCTGCCGGGTGCGCTCGTGTCATGGTGTCGGCGAGCGAGGAACCTGCCTGGGGTTCGGACAGGCACATCGTGCCGTGGAAGCGGCCCTCGAGCATAGGTGTCACGAACCGGTCGATCTGCTCCGGAGAACCGTGCGCGCAGAGGAGATGAGCGTTGGCCACGGTGAGCATGGCATATCCGTATGTGCTCACATTGGCCGCCGCGAACCATGCGGCGCAGGCCAGGTGCACGACGCGCGGCAGTTGCAGCCCGCCCACGCGGTGATCCGCGGTCACGCCGAGGAAGCCCGTCTCCGCCAGCGCGTCGAGAGCCGGACGGATCTCCGGGTGCAGGCGGACCCGGCCCTCGACCCACCGCGGCTCGTCCGCGTCACTGCTCCGGTTGTGCGGGGCGAAGCGGTCCCGGGCCAGGTCGGCACACAGGTCCAGGATTTCGTCGAAGGTCGACCTGGAGTGCTCCGCGAAACGCGGCCGTTCGGTGAGGTCCCCGGCCCGGAGCCAGTCGTGGAGCAGGAAGTCGAGGTCGGCACGGGAAAGCAGATCGGTGGAGGTCGGCACGGTTCATCTCTCCGGAGTCGTCGTCATCGCCGGGCGTAGTGGGTGCCGCCGGAGGAACTCCGCGAACGAGGTGGCGTTCCGGCCCGCGAGCTGGGCGACCTCCCTGGTCACGCGGTCCTCCGCGCCGCTCGCGGTCAGCACGTCCGCGCCGACGAGCGCATCGGCGAACGGCTGCGGGATCCCGGCGTCGAGGAGTTGGCCGGTGCGCTCGGCGGGTGTGACCGGCCGGTAGCGGACGGGGAGATCCCATTCGGCGGCGAGGGTGGCCGCCAGATCGTGGTAGGACAGGGCCTGCGGCCCGGTGAGCACGTGTTCACGGCTGTCGTGGTCGGCGCGCGTCAGCAGTTGGGCCGCGACCGCGGCCACATCCACCGCATCGATCCACCCCATCCGGCCGTCGCCGGCGGCCGCGACGATCTCCTGGCGTTCCCGAACCGCGACGGCGGTGGGATGGCTGCCCAGGAAATTCTGCATGAACCCCGAGGCCAGCAGGACCGACCACTCCGGCATCTGCCCGACGGTGAGCCGTACTGCGTGCAGGCCGGGTGC
The DNA here is from genome assembly GCF_029869215.1 of Nocardia carnea. Lineage (GTDB taxonomy): Bacteria > Actinomycetota > Actinomycetes > Mycobacteriales > Mycobacteriaceae > Nocardia > Nocardia carnea_B. The sequence goes on along the minus strand of NZ_JARWPM010000237.1, from coordinate 25,655 downwards.
CCGCAGCGGGAAGGCGGACGAGTTGAGCAGCACCGCCCGCCGGACTCCGGCGTCCCGGGCCCGGCGCAGGAAGTTCCCGACGACGTCCGCCGGGTCGGCGTCGAGCGGCGGCGGCAGCAGGTAGATGCTGCTGACCTCACGCAGCGCTTCGCTGTGGGTCGCCGGATCGGCCCAGTCGAACCGGACCTGCCGCACCCCGGGAGCCGGCCGCTCCTGCGGGTGGTGCCGGCTCGCGACGACCACGTCCACACCGCGCCGGTGCAGGAGGTCGGTGACGACCCGCCCGGTCTGCCCCGTTCCGCCCGTGACGAGCACGGTTCCGATCGGGCTCATGGGGCGACCTCGCCTGCGGCGGGCCCGGTCGTCGCCGAGGTCTGCGCGGGATTCCAGTAGTCGCGGAAGCGGACGATCCGCCCGTCTCGCTCCTCGAGGATCCAGACGTACAGAACATCGTAGGGCGCTCCGGTCCCCACGACGGTGCCGTGCAGCGCGACCTCGGCCACGACCGTGTGCGGGTCGGTCAGCTGATGCACGACGAGGCTCGGGAACGATTCGATCCTGACCGCGGCTCCGATCGCCATCACGTAGTCCCGCACGGACGATGGATCGTCCAGCCGGCCGGGTCGGCCGGGTGGCGCGAAGGGGAACTCGATGACGGCGTCCTCGGCGAAGAGGCCGACGTAGCCGTCGAGATCCATGGCGGCGAGTAGCTCGATCGACTTCAGCAGAACCGCGTGCGCGGGGCTGCCGGCCGGGGTCGGCTGGGGGGTCACTGCTGTCCTCCTTGCTGGAGTGCGGAGATCGGGTGCGCCGGCTGCTCGGCTCGCGCGCGGTCCGCCGGGTCGGCGGCGAAGGTTTCGGTGAGCCAGTCGAGCATGCGGCCCGCAGCCAACCGCTGGGCACCGACGTGGCAATGGGCGTCGGCTCCTTCGTCGCTGGTGAAGGTCATCAGCGTGGCGGGGGCCGACAGGTGCGCCATCAGCTGCCGAGGCTGCGACAGCGAGGTCTCATCGCCCGCGAAGAAGAGGTCGTCGGCCGCCTCGCAGACCAGGACCGGGCAGCTGATTCGTTCGGCCACGCCGTCGAGCAGGTTGTACTGCGCGTAGGTCCGTACGAACTCGGCCGGGTCGGCGGCACCCATGACCCAGAGCCCGTGATCGAGCGCCCAGCGCAGCGTGGGCTGCTTCGCGGCCGCCGCCTCAACCTCGTCGCCGAACGCGGGATCATGCCAGCGCGCCGCCATCTCGGCGCGGGTCAGACCGAGCAGTGCCTCGACCGCGCCCAGGGCGTCGAAGACGCCGTCGTTGCAGACGACCGCCGCGATACGCCGCTCGAACGCGGCCGCGCGGGGAGCCAGCACACCGCCCAAGCTCACGCCGAAGAGCGCAATGCGATCGGCGTCGACGATATCGCCGTGCTCGGCGAGGAGGAAGTCGAGAACGGGCCCCACGACATTCTCCCAATCCGGACGGAACGTCAGACCGTGGTCGTGCACGGCGGCCGGCTGCCCCGGCCCGTCGAAGGTGAGCACGTGGAAGCCGCGCTCCACCGCGGCCTCGGCACCGAAGAAATGCATCTCCTCCGCGCTGCCGTCGAACCCGTTGTGCATGACGATGGTCGGACGCTTCTCGCCGTCGCCGGTCGCCGCCCGGTAGAGATAGCCGCGCAGCCTCCGGCCTTCATAGGGGATCCGGACCGGGGTGATACTCGGTGCCTTCGCGTCCTCGAAGGGCCGGGGGATGGCGATTGCCGCCTCGAAACAGTGCACGCCGAGGCGGTAGGAGTGCGCCACACGCCGATCGCGCGGGTCGGCGTGCAGGAAGAAGTCGGCGTTGCGGTAGTAGTTCGCGGCCCGGAGGAAACCTTCGCGTGCGCTCACCGACCGGCCTCGAGCAGCGTCCGCACGGGCTGCCTCCGCGACGCGATCGGCCCTGTGCAGCCATGCCTCGTACCAGCTGTCGTGGTCGCCCGCGGTGATACTCGCCGAGGTGGCGAGCACTTCACCGATTTCCGAGCCACCGTAGGCCGAGTGGCCGAGCACGCGCGCGGTCTCGAACCAGTACTGAGGATGGTCTGCGAAGAGCAGCGGGGCGGAAGAAGTCACGTCGGTACGGTACCGTACCGTCCCGACGTCGGCAACCCCCGTTCCGCCGGCACGCCCCGGGTGGAACCAGCCATAGACGGCGACCAGAAAAGGCACCAGAGGCATCCACGCCACCACCCAGTGCTCACTGCCCGTGACGGTCGCGTAGTTGCCCGCGATCGCTCCCAGCACGACGACGAACCCCAGACCGGCGAGACCAGGCGCGACGATGGTCCGCCAAGGCCCCTCGGTCACCTGGCCACGCAGCCGCGCGACGATCACACTGACGCAGCAGCCGAGCATGAGCGTCACCAGCGAGAGAGAGGTGATCCCGGAGACCGCCGGAAAGAGATTGGTGAGCGGATCCGCTCCCGCTGCCGTGAACACGATCAGAATGCCGGCCGTGAGCACGATCAGAACCGCCGTGCCGAGCACCGGGGTCCCGTGCCGGGGGTGCACCCGCGCGAGGGCATCGGGCAGGCGCCCGGCGCGTCCCATCGCGAACAGGTAGCGGCTGCCCATGTTGTGCAGCGCGATGGCCGCCCCGAGAAAGCCGGAGGCCACCATCACACTCAGGACCGGACCGGCCCATCCACCGAGGTAGGCCTCCGCGGTCACCGGAACCAACGCTCCGGCGTCCGCGGCCGCCAGTCCGACAACATCATCGTGGGCTGCCTGCAGAGTCCAGGTCCCGATCGCGAAGACGACCAGCAGCAGCCCCAGCGCACCGAACGTCGCCCGGCGAATACTCTGCCGCGGGGCCCGCGCCTCCTCGCCGTACACGGCGGTGGCCTCGTAGCCACCGAAACAGACCAAGCAGAACACCAGCGTCAGAGAGGCGGCGCCCGAGAAGGGATCGGCCGGGAGCAGCCCAACGGGCGACCACGCGGATGCCGGTCGCTGGACCAGCACGGCCACGAACAGCACGACGATGATGACGAACTGCGCAGCGCAGAGCAGAGCCGTCACCCACTGGGCGATATCGAGCCCGCGCACGCCGAGGACCGCGACCACACCCAACGCCACCGCCGACAGGACGAACCAGGGAGGCGAGGAGCCGAAGTAGGAGGCCAGCGCCAGCTCGGCGAAGTATCCCGTGGCCGCGACCATCGCCGTCGACGCGAGGCCGTACGCGAGCGCCGCGACGAAGGCGGCAGCGGAGCCGAGCCGCCTACCGAGACCGAATGTCACGAATGCCGCGAACGCGCTCGGTTCGACGACGTACCGGGACAGCACCAGGTAACCGACGGCGAAGAGCGCCAGCAGCGCACCCACAAGAACCAGGTAGCCCACGGTCCGGGTGCCCGCGCCGAGACCGATGCTGATGGAGATATTGGAGCTCAGCGCGGTGAGCGGCGCCGTGGCCGCCACCACCAGGAAGATCATCCCCGCTGTGGTGACCGTGCCGCGCCGCAGGCGTGGCGTATCGGCGTCGACGGGACGCTGCTCGGAAAGGGCATCACCGGCCATGACGGGCTCCGGTATCGCAGACGGGACGTGCGGGACCGGCCGGCCCGAGCGGATCGTCGGCCGCGGGGGTGAATGCGCCCGAAAAGTCGGCCGAGTACCAACGCTGCGGTCGGATAACGAATAACACCTGGTCGTCGGGGTCATACCGGTCGACCGCCGCATCCGCGCCTTCCGCACTGAGGTAACGCCGAGCGATATCCCGCCGAACCACGATCGGTGCCGGCTGGAGGTCGTCCACCACCCGGCCCTCGACGACGACGTACCGGTACGGTGGGGCCGCGCGCTGCACCGTGAGCGTGACGACGCCCGCGGTGCGGATGAGTCGGGCCTTCCGGCTCGAGACCGAGGTGTTGACCACGATGTCACCGCCCGGCTCATAGGCATACCAGAGCGGAACGCTCATCGGAGGCCGGTCCGGACCGGCGTCGACGGACAGTACGGCGATATGCGCCTCGGCCAGAAACCGCTCCCGTTCGGTACCGGAGAGCGAACGGGGCGGGTGGAGCCCGTCCGACCGGGCCAGGCGGGTCGCGAGTGAATCATCGCTCACGATTCGGGGGGATTCTGGGGAGCTGAACGTCATTAGCTACTCCAATGGAACGGACGAGACGGTTGCGTCCCGTCCATGCACCATAGAGCGGCCGGTACCGTCCCGTCCATAGGCTAGGGTGATCGATATGACCCAGCGCGCACCGTCCGGAGCAGCCGTTCTCAAGCCAGACGTCACCGCGGCGATCATCAAGGCCGTCCTCGCCGAGCTGGTCGAGCGCAGCTACGCCCGGCTGTCGATGGAAGGCGTCGCCAAGAGAGCCGGCACCAGCAAAAGTGCTCTGTATCGCCGCTGGCCCACCAAACAGGACATGGTGCTCGCGGTACTCGCCGATATCAGCGTCCCCATGGCAGACGTCACCGAGACCGGCGACCTCCGCCGGGACATGCGCGCCGCCGCGGAGTCGATGGCAGCCTGGCTCGCCTCGGAGCCCTACGCCAAGATCATCCCGGATCTGATCGCCGAAGCACACCGGACACCCGCGCTCGCCGAGGCGATCTCCGTGTCGCTGGCGAAGCCACGGCGCGCCCACCTGCGCTCACTCCTGACGCGAGCAATCGACCGGGGTGACCTGCCGGCGGACACCGATATGGAAATGGCCCAAGACCTCGTGGCCGCCCTCATCTATTGGCGCATGGTCGTACGACAGGCACCGGTCGAGCCGCACTACCTCGACCATGTGACCGACACCGCCCTGCGCGCCCTGCGCGCCACCGGCACAGAAACACGAGAAGCCTGACCGACACCCCGGGATAGCCCCGAGCCCCTCACCCGCTGCGCTCCGGGATTTGCGCGGTCAGCCATCGCGTCCCTCGCCGGGAAGAAGAACGGCAGGGGGTGGCGGGACCGCAGGGCTCCCCCTCGCGGCATGTCGCGACGCCCCGGCTACTACCCGTTCAGGCGGGCCATTACGCGATAGAGCTGCTCATCGTCGAGTGGCGGCTCCGGAAGGTCGAGCCCGGCAACACGGAAGCCGTCGAGCGCCAAGTCCAGGTTCCGCCGCCACGCCCGGGGGGCGATACCACCGGTGACCTCGGCGATCCTGCTACTCGCCCAGAGCAGCACGACAAGGTCGGCAGTGGTGACATCCGGGCGCACAACGCCCGCTTCCTGCGCTTGGGTGAGAACTCGTTCGGCGAGTCCGCAGAGGCGGTTGTGCAGAGCTTCGGTGCGCTCGTCCTCAGGGAAACGCTGCGATACGAAGTCGCAGAAGCCGCGATCGCCCACTTGGGCCGAGCACAGCACGCGCAGGAAGCCGCAGAACCCGTCCCACGGGTCGGCCGAGTTCATTCCGGCCTCGATATCGTCGAGGAATTTCTGGAGAGACGCTCCATAGACGGCCACCAGCAGGTCTATGCGGCGAGGAAAGTGCCGGTAGAGGGTGCCGATCGCGAGATCGGCACTCCGCGCGATCCCTTCGAGGGAAGCCATCGCACCTTGTTCGGCGAAGGCAGTCCTGGCATGTGCGATCAGCAGCTCACGATTGAGGCGTGCGTCCCTGCGGGGCGACACCGAGGGGTCCACGGCCGACATGACACATGATGCTACCAAAGTCGAGGCCCCCCTCACCATAAGTCGAGGGGGGCCTCACTTTAGTGTTAACCTCACGTCCGAGACCCTCGCATCATCGGCACTCGGAAAGGCCGCACCATGCCCAAGCTCGACGGCAAGACAGCAGTCATCACCGGCGGCACAGTCGGAATGGCATTCACGACCGCCCGGCTGTTCGCCGAGGAAGGCGCGCACGTCATCATCACCGGACGGCGCGCAGACAGATTGGAGGAGGCCGTCGCCGCACTCGGTCGCAATGCCACCGGAGTACAGGGCGATGTGAGCAACCTCGAGGACCTCGACCGTGTGGTCGAGGCCGTCACCGAACGAAGCGGCCGGGTCGACGTACTGTTCGCGAGCGCCGGCAATCACACTTTCGACGAACCGCTCGGTGCGGTGACCGAGAAATCCTTCGACGAAGTCTTCGACGTCAATGTCCGAGGCACCTTCTTCACCGTGCAGAAGCTGCTGCCCCTGATGACCGACGGCGCCTCGATCATCCTCAACGGATCGGCAGCCGCGGTCCAGGGCAGCCCCGGAAGCACGGTGTACGCCGCGAGCAAAGCCGCACTGCGATCATTCGCGCGCACGTGGACCACCGACCTGAAAGAGCGGCGCATCCGCGTCAATGTCCTCAGCCCCGGCGCGATTCGCACCCCCTCGTTCGAGACGTTGCCTGCGCACTTCAAATCCCAGGCTCTGGCAGCGATTCCCGCCGGCCGACTGGGCACGGAAGCCGACGTCGCCACCACAGCACTGTTCCTCGCATCGGCGGACTCCAGCTACATCACCGGCGCCGAACTGCCCGTCGACGGCGGCCTCACTCAGGTCTGAGGCGACAGGTTCACCGGCAGGCGCGAAGCCTCACGCGCGAGGGACCGGTTCTCCGTCGAGTCGTCGGGTATATGGACCGACCGGGCGAGGAGTTCGAGCGCGGTCGCCGAGCTGGATCCCGCCGCGGTGGTGATCGCGACGACCGACTGTTCCGGGGAACGGGCCGGTGTGAGGTTCTGCTGGGTGACCGTCAGCATTCCCACCAGCGGATGGCGTAACTCGTAGGCGTCGGCCTCGCACGGTTTGACCCGGTGATCACCCCACAGTGCGACGAACTCCGGGCTCTTCATCGACAGTTCCCCGATCAACGAGGCCAGCACCGCGTCCTCGGGGTGCCGCCCGGCGACGGCCCGCAGGTTACCGACGACAGCGCGGGCTTTGCGTGGCCAGTCCGCATACAGGTCACGAGTGTGCGCGTCGAGGAACAGCAGCCGGGCCAGATTCGGCCGGTCCGCGGGACGGTCCGGCGCGGTGCGGTCGATATGCCCGGCCAGTAACGCATGTCCCAGCGCGTTCCAGGCGAGGACGTCGGTCCGGCGGCCGAGGACGAGCGCGGGTGTGGTGCCGAACGCGCGCAGCAGGTCTCGCGTCAGGGGATCGAGCTTTTCCGGTGGTGGCCGGCGCTGTGTCCGGGGACGCTGTGCGGCGAGTTCACGGAGATGCTCGTGCTCGTGCGCGTCGAGTCGCAGGGCTCCGGCGAGAGCGTCCAGGATCGCGTCGGAGGCATTGACCGACTGCCCCTGCTCCAACCGCGTGTAGTAGGACGCGCTCACACCCGCCAACTGGGCCAGCTCCTCACGGCGTAGCCCACTGACGCGCCGGCGTTCGTACCGCGCGGGCAGCCCGACATCCTCGGGACGCAGCAGCGCGCGTCGTGCCCGGAGAAACTCGCCCAACTGGCCGGAAACACCCATGACCCCAGTGTGCACCGTTGGGGTCCGGGAAGCCTGACCCTGCCGGTGGTAGGCAAAAGCGGGGCTGGTTGATCTCGTGCGGGAACCGCAGGCTGTGCCGAAGACCAGTGAACACCTTCTTTGGAGCGAACATGCACGAGATCACGCTGGGTGACGTCACGATCACCCGGGTCATGGAGTACTTCGGGTCGGTCGAGATGTCACCGGACACCTTTTTCCCCGAGAGCCCCGAACACACCTGGCAGCAGCACACGTCCTGGCTCGCACCGGATTTCCACGACCCGGAAACCAACGTCTGCGTCTCCGCCATACAGACGTGGTTGCTGCGCAGCGAAGGCAGGACGATCCTGGTCGACACCGGCGTCGGCAACCACAAGGAGCGGCCCTACGCCACCGTGTGGAGTCACCTGAACACCGACTTCCTCGGCAACCTCGCAAAGGCCGGCGTCCGGCCCGAGGACGTCGATATCGTGATCAACACCCACCTGCACGTCGATCACGTCGGCTGGAACACCTACCTCGACGGCCGGGACTGGGTTCCGACATTTCCCAATGCCACCTACCTGATGCCGAAACCGGATTTCGACTTCTGGAATCCGGCCAACGGTCACCAGCCAAGGCTGGGCCGCGGCAACCAGAACGTCTTCGAGGACAGCGTCGCCCCGGTGGCCGCGGCCGGCCACGCGCTGCTGTGGGAGGACTCCTACCGAATCGACCGGAACCTGCGGCTCGACCTCGCCCCCGGGCATACGCCCGGGTCGTCCGTGCTGACTCTGGAGTCGGGCACCGACCGAGCGCTGTTCGTCGGCGATCTGCTGCACACACCCGTCCAGATCGTCGAACCGGACACCAACAGTTGCTTCTGCGAAGACCCGGCGCAAGCCAGGGCCACCCGCCGCCGGCTACTCGGCCGAGCCGCCGACACGAACACTCTCGTGCTGCCCGCGCACCTCGGCGGGCACGGCGGGGCCGAGGTGGTCCGCGACGGCGACCGCTTCGCCGTCAAGGCCTGGGCCCCCTTCTCCCGCGTCTGATTCGGAAATCAGGAGAAACACACATGTCCCACCCGATCGTCACCACCACCGAAGGCGCTGTCCGTGGCCGGGCGAGCGGCGGTGCGCACGTCTTCCTCGGTATCCCGTATGCCGCACCCCCGACCGGCCTCATCCGGTTCACCGCCCCGATGACACACCAACCCTGGCAAGGTATCCGGGACGCAACGCGCCCCGGACCGACCGCGCCCCAGCCACACCGCGGGGGCTTCGGCCCGCTCGACATGTCACCGTATTTCGGACCCGGCTGGGTCGACGGTGCGGACTACCTGACCGTCAACGTATGGGCTCCGCCGGATGCCCGGAACTGCCCGGTCATGGTGTTCGTCCACGGGGGCGGGTTCGTCGCGGGTTCCGCCCGGTCACCGCTCTACGACGGTACGGCTTTCGTCCGCGACGGTGTCGTGCTGGTGACCCTCGAGTACCGCCTGGGTATCGCCGGATTCCTCGATCTGCCCGACGCACCGGCCAACCGCGGGTTGCTCGATATCGTGGCCGCACTCGGCTGGGTGCACCGCAATATCGAAGCGTTCGGCGGCAACCCCGGCAATGTCACACTTTTCGGCCAGTCCGCGGGGGCCACTCTCGTCAGCGGTGTCCTCGCCACCCCGGATTCGAGCGGCCTGTTCCATCGCGCGATCGTGCAGAGCGGCAACGGTTCGGGCGCGTTGTCGCAGGAGCAGGCGGCACGAGTCACCCACGCGGCCGCCGCCGCACTCGGCATCGCGCCGACGGCAACGGATTTCGCCGGTGTCCCCGAGGAACGGCTCATCGAGATCTTGCCCGAACTCGCCGGTCTGGACCTGCGCACGAGCACCCGATTCGACCCGTTGCTCGGACTCAGCCCGTTCGGTCTCGTACTGGACCGTCAACCGACCGAGGCGGTGGCAGCCGGCGCCGGCGCGGTCCCTCTCCTGATCGGAACGAACACGCACGAGGCCAACCTGTATCTCGCGCCACAGGGACACCTGGCCACCACGACCGCCGAGGACGTGCACGCCCTCGCCGCGCAGGTATCTCCGGACCCGGCCGGGCAGGTAGCGGCGTACCGGGCACGCCATCCCGGGGCGAGCTGGGGTGAGCTACGTTCGGCGATCATGGGTGACGCGCTGTTCGGCGCGGGCAGCGACCGTCTCGCCGAAGCACACGCCGCGCACGGGCCGACATACACCTACGAGTTCGCCTGGCCGTCCACCGCGGTGGAGGGCCGGCTCGGCGCGGCGCACACGGTGGAACTTCCGTTCGTCTTCGACCGCGCGGATCTCCCGGAACTGCACGGCCCTCGTGGTCTGCTCGGCCCCTCCGAATCTCCCGCTGCTCTCGCCGCGCGCATGCATGGGGCATGGGTGCGGTTCGCCCGTACCGGCGACCCCGGCTGGGACCCCGCGCAGCCCCATCGTTTCACCGCGCCGGACCAGCCCGGAACGCCCTGAGAAAGGTACGGACGCCCTCGACTACGAGCGGCTCCACGCGAGGATCTTCCGCGGCATTGGCCGAGCCGAACTTGTTGAGCGCGACCCCGAACGCCAGCACGAGGAATTGGTCGACCGCGAGCCGGGGGTCGGGAATATCGAGTAGCCCGGCCGCGGCGAAGGCGGCGAACCGCTCGGCGATTGCTTCTTCGGGAGTATCGGCCATCGGGTTGTAGCCCGGGTGCGGCAGGTGGCCGGATTCCGTGCGGACCAGCCGGACCAGCGTTGCGTATTCCGCCGAGCCGAGCATATCGGTGGCGATACGCATCGAGAAGGTGACCAGAGCGTCTTCGAGATCGGCGCTTTCCGGGAGTTCGGTGAGGGTGTCGTCGAGCGTGCGCCGGATCGTCTCGGTCAGCGACTGGCCGACCGCGTCCACGACCGCCTGCAGCAGTGTGTGCTTGTCGCCGAAGTAGTCGTAGACCGTCCGTTTGGAGACCTCGGCGCGGGCGGCAACCGCATCGACACTGGATCGGTCGAAACCGTGAGCGAGGAACAGGTCCCGCGCGGCGGAGAGTATGGCGGCCCGCTTGGGGGTCGACCCCTCACGCAGTGTCTTCGTGGTCGGCATGACGACATCCTAGCGAATTACACTGCACGGTGTAGTGTAGCCGTGTGTGCCGCGCCGGTCGCGGGGCTTGCACGCCGTCCCGACCGCAACTACGGAAGGAAGTCCATGACCGAAACGCTGGCACCCGCCGCCCGTATCGGGAAGCCCGCCGTCGCAGCACTCGGCCTGCTGGCGGTCGCCACCGGCGCCCTGGAATCGGTGGTGGCGCCGACCCTCCCCCTACTGCAACGCGAGCTGGATATGACGCCGGCGCAAGGCGCGCTGCTGAGCGTCGTACTCCTCGTCACCGGCGCGCTCATCACACCGGTCGCCGGCACGTTCGGCGACCGCTACGGCGGAAAACGCGTCCTGATCCGGCTGATGGCAGTGGTCTCGGCGGGCGGGCTGATCTCCGCCCTGGCACCCAACCTGCCCGTCCTGCTGCTCGGCCAGATACTGCAGGGAGCGATGATCGGCGCCCTGCCGCTGTCGTTCATCCTGGTCCGCGAACACCTGCCCGCGGACGCGGCGAAGGTGGCCATCGGTGTGGTCAGCGGGTTGTTCGTGGGGGGCGGGATGGCGGGAACGCTGGCGGCCGGGCCGGTGGCCGAAGGACTGTCCCGGCACTGGATGTTCGCGCTGCCGACGTTCGCGGTCATCCTGGCCACCGCGCTGGTGAACCGGCTGATGCCGCACGATACGCCCGGTGGGCCGGACGCCGCCGGGATCGACTGGCCGGGCCTGGCCATGTTGAGCGGGTCCCTGACCACGCTCATGCTCGGACTCGCGCTGGCACCCGATCTCGCTTCCCGGCCACTCGTCCTCGGCGCCCTCGTCGTGGTTCTGGCAGCGTTCGTCACCGGATGGATAGCCGTCGAACGGCGCGCGACCGCACCGATGATCGATCTGCGTATGCTCGCCCGGCCCGCGATATGGCAGCCGTGCGTGCTGACGTTCACGATCTGTGTCGGTACCTCGGTGGCGGTCTACCTGGTCCCGCAACTACTCGCGGTCCCGGCCGGCGAATACGGGTTCGGAGCGAGCGCCACCGAAATCGGATTCCTCTTGCTACCCGGCGCCGTGGCCGCGACGCTGGCCGGGCCGCTCAGCGGGGTGTGGGTGCGGCGTTCCGGCTCACGTGCCGTGATCACCGCCGGAATCGTGATCCTCAGCGTCGGCCTGATCGGCCTGGCGGTCCTGCACAGCGAGGTCTGGCACCTCGTCGGGGGTAAGGCGATGATCGCGCTCGCCAACGGCCTGTGCGTGACCGCGCTGGTGGCCGGCATCGCCACCGCCGTCGACCGGCGGGACACCGGTATCGCCACCAGCCTGGTCCTGGTGACCCGTGTACTCGGCTACGCCGTGGGTGCGCAACTCAGTGGCGTGCTCCTTACCGCCGCAACACCTTCCGGGTCCGATGTCCCGGCCGAATCGGCCTTCGTCACCGGCTTCGTCATCGCCGGCTCCGTGACGGCGCTGTCTTTGTTCGTCGTCCGGTCCATGAAAAAAGGAGACACACAATGACCGCTACAGAACTGCCGCGGGGTAGCCGGATCAAGCCCCGCCGGACGGTACTGATATCCGGGGCGAGCATCGCGGGGCCCGCTCTCGCCTTCTGGCTGAACCGGTACGGATTCGCGGTCACGGTGGTCGAGAAGGCAGACGCCTTCCGCGGTGGCGGTTATCCCATCGACGTACGCGGTACCGCACTCGAAGTCGTGCGGCGGATGGGTATTCTGCCGCGATTACAGGACGCGCATATCGACCTGCGCCGGATCTCCTTCCTCGACGGCGCCGGCGATACGGTGGCATCACTAGACCCACTCGCCGTGACCGGCGGCACGGGTAACGATCTGGAGGTGCCGCGCGGGGTGCTGACCGCCGCTCTGTACGAGGCGGTTCGTGACGATGTGCAGTTCCTGTTCGCCGACTCCATCGACACGCTCGACCAGTCGGACCACGGCGTCGACGTAACCTTCCGCCGGGGCGGCACAGAAACGTTCGACCTGGTAATCGGGGCGGACGGCCTGCATTCCCGCACCCGGGAACTGGTGTTCGGCCCCGAAGAACCGTTCCATCGATACCTCGGCTACTGCTTCGCCGGCTTCACCATGCCCAACACCCTTGGGCTGCGCCGCGAGACCGTGTTGTGGAACACGCCGGGCCGGGCCGCGGCGTTGTACGCCGTGGGAGAGAACGACGACACGGTGCATGCCTTACTGAACTTCGTCCACCCGGAGCCACCATTGGACGCGTTCCGCAACCCCGAAGCCCAGGGAGAACTCGTCACCGGCGTTTTCGCCGACGCCGGATGGCAGGTCCCGGGCATGCTGAACGCCATGCGGCACGCCGCGGACCTGTTCTTCGACACGGTCGGCCAGATCCATCTGCCCCGCTGGTCCAGCGGCAGAGTCGCGCTGGTCGGCGACGCCGCCTACGCGCCCTCGTTCCTCACCGGGCAGGGATCCAGCCTCGCGCTCGTCGGCGCATATATGCTCGCCGGCTCACTGGCGAACCGAGACCACGCCGCGGGCTTCGCCGCCTACGAACACGACACCCGGGAGTTCGTGACGTTGAACCAAAACCAGGTCGGCATAGGTGACGCCGCACTGTTCCCGGACACCGAGCAGGCGTTGCGGCGACGAAACGAGAGGCTCCGCAACCTCAGCACGATGCCCGCCCCGGCGGAACGGCCCGCCCATTCCGCCCTGACCCTGCCCGAATTCGGGCCATGACGAACACCTCTTCGCCCCCGGCGGCGAACGAGTAAAACAGCGGCCGCACTGTGGTCATCAGGACACCCGCGCCAACCAAGAGATCGTCCTGCGGAAACGGTGAAACGCTGAGCACCCGGCAGTCGGCATGCGCTCGATCAAGCCGCCGATGCGCGCTTTGTCGGGCCAGGCGGGATCATCACGGCGCAACTTCAAGTGACGATTGTGGTCGGTGCGGTGCGGGTCCTCGTCGCCCAGGAGAAGTTCGGCGGCGTTGTTCTGTTTCCAGGTCAGTGCGGGGGGCGGAAGCCGGTAGCGATGGCGCCCCGGCGTGCGATCGCTTTGGACAATGTGTCGAAGCAGCGGCTGATTCCCACGTGTTCTGGTGGTGGACTGATCGCAGGCTCCGCTGGTTGCTGTTGTGCCAGTGGCGACGAGATCGTCAGGCCGAGCGTGTACACGGGCGGTGCGTTCGGTCGGTCATGCCGCCCGTCGGGTTCTTTGCCCACGCCCGGGCTACCACGCAGTCCAGCAACTCGGGCACCGCCGGATCGGGTTTGCCGGGACGAGGAGGCGGGGCCGGCAGGAGTGCGTGCACCATCGCCCCGACGACTGTACGCGGATACGGGACAGCAAGGGCCCATCCAGCGAGTTGCAGTCACGGAGACCTCGCGGACCGCAGAGATGCACCATACGCCCACCCGCCCGGCGCCGAGCCCGGCAAGATCGGACCGAGTGATCGCCCGTTTCCCCAGGTGAGACCCGCGATTTTGCCTCCCCCGCGCGATCGGATACTCTAGCTGAGCACACCGGTCCGGGTGGCGGAATGGCAGACGCGCTAGCTTGAGGTGCTAGTGCCCGTTATAGGGCGTGGGGGTTCAAGTCCCCCTCCGGACACTTATTTGTGGCATTTGTGCCCCAAAAACCGTGTCCGGGCATCGCCTGGACACCCATTTTCCCCTCAACGCCGTAACCTGCGGTTTCACCCCGAGTGGGGGTGAAACTTGTGACCGATGACACACTGCGGCCACTGCTTCCCTCGTTCACGGCACGGTCCGGAATCGGCGATTCGTCTGTCGTCGCCTCGGGTCCGGCTTTGCCGATGGCGACCCTGGAACAGCCGGTGCGGTCGACGGCCGTGCACAGCATCCGCCCGGTCGACACCAACGGCCGCGTCGTGGACAAAGCCATCGTCGATGCTCTCGACTGGCGTCCCGGTGACCTGCTGTCCTGGCGTGTGGCCGGTGGCCTGGTCTTGATCACCCGCCCTGGGCACGGCCGCCGTGGCGTCACCAAATACGGCCACATCTCCATCCCGGCCGCCGTCCGCCACGCCGCCGGGATCCGCATCCGCGAGCGCGTCCTGCTCGCCGCCGACCCCGACCAGGCCCTGCTGGTCGTCTACCCCGCCGACGTCGTCGACGACATCCTCGCCCGCCGCTTCGCCGAAGGAGCACCACCCCGATGACTACCGGAACGCAAGCCGATATCGCCGCCGTGCAGATGATGATGGACCGCTTCGGCCTCACCGCCGCCGACCTCACGACCGGGGCGTCGAGCCAAAGCATCCGTCTCGCACCGACCTTCGCCGAATTCATCCCGACAGTGATCGACCGGATGCCGGCAGGCCGGACCCTGGAGCACTACGCCACCTACTGGAACAAGATCCTGACCCAATCCGGCTGGGGTGAGCGGCGACTCGACGAACCCACCACCGCGGACCTGCAGGTGCTGTGTGAGCAGATCCGCGCCGCACGCGTCATCCGCCGCTCCGACCGCGGCGGCAACGAGGTCGTGCGCCACGTCATCGACGCCCTGCGCAAGCTGTACAAGCACGCCGAGGACAGCCGGCTCATCGACCCCCGCGACAACCCCGCCACGAGGCTGACCAAACCCAAACGCACTCGCTCCAACCGCCGGGCACTGCCGACCGACCTGCTCGCGCAACTCGTCGAAATTGCTGCCACCACCGGCAACGACCCCGAACTCGACACCCTGATCCTGCGCCTGCACACCGAAACCGCCTGCCGCCGCGCCGGCGCACTGGCACTACGGCCACAGGATCTGGACCCGGTGCAGTCGGTGATCCTGCTCCGCGAAAAGGGCGGTACCCAACTGTGGCAACCGATCTCACCGACACTGATGCAGGCCCTGTGCCGCCATGCCGAACAACGCGGTGCCTCCGCCTCTGGCCCACTGCTACGCACCCGAAACGGCACACCGATATCCCGCCGCCGCTACAACCACCTGTTCGAACGCCTCGGCAAACACCTCCCATGGGTACTCACCCACGGCATCTCGATCCACTGGCTACGCCACACCACCATCACCTGGGTCGAACGCCACTACGGCACCGCCGTCGCCCGAGAATTCGCCCGCCACAGCAACACCGGCGGCGGCGTCACCGGCATCTACACCACCGCAACCATCAACGAAGTCGCGACCGCGGTCGCACATCTCACCGGAGAGCCCCATCCGCTCGCGGCACCGGATGACAAACCCGCCAGCAAACCCCGAAGCCAAGGGTCTGCCTAATTCTGTTTAGAGCATCGCCACCGTACCGAACCCGAGTGCGGAGGTCGGGAAGAGTACGACAGGCCCCCAGATCTGCCGGGTCGGTCCGATACGCCGACCCGGCAGCTCCGGCTGTCAGCCAGCCCATCGTCATCAGTCGCCGCACCTCAGGTATGAACCGCACCGGAAGACCATTTCGAACACGGCTCATATGGCTCCACTCGACCAGGCGCGGCATCGACCGTTCCCGGGCCGTCGCAGAATCCGGTGAACTGCCGTCTGATGGAGAAACCATCCCGCCCCAAAGTGCGCAACACGGCCACCATCCTTACTCAAACGGTCACAATCGCTCCGGAACGATCCACGCAGTGGCGCTGTCAGTCCATCACGAGGTGTCTTTTATCTACCAGCCGGAGACTTCTGTCCGGTTCAATGCGTCGTTCGGGCGACTGGAATCGGTCGATCACATCTTTAGATGCGCATGTCTATGTACCGATATTTAATGGAGTCGTCTGCCGGTTGCCGGACCAGGGCTTGGCCACCCACATGCGCCAAGGGGCCGTAGCTGCCTGGGTGTGGATGGATCCCCTGTGCTCTCGGCTCCCCGCGCACCACACCCAGCAGATATCGGCGCACTGGATGTTGACCATCTGCAGGAACTCAGTGGAGCTGGCACTGGTCCGCTCCATGACCGTCAGTTGCGGACGCCGATCAGAGCCCAAGCGGTACCGGCCGCATACCCGAAGCGTGAAGAACGCCAAAGGTCATCGAGGCGCCCCAGTCCGCTGCACCGCAGCCCCCTCAGCACAGCAACCCGAAGTCCGCGAGGCAATCATCGGGAGCGCCGCTACGGCGCCGAGAACCGTCACCCCAATCAGATCTAGTTATTCGAATCGATCGACGCACGATTGCTCTACACAGCTCCGGAGTTATGTTTTTCAGACCACGAACCGGCTTCTACCTCGTCTCGCTTCACGACCGAGATCCCGGCCGCTCCACGGGCCAGTGGGTGAGGTTGCCCAGTGACCGCCACGAGCGCTTCGGCACATTCCACCAGGGATGCCTTGGTGTAGATCGGGGTTGCGGTCGTCCCGGGATCACGGTGCGCCGCGTATCGGCGAGCAACAGCCTCGCCGCACGTACGTTCGACGAAAGTGAGGGTTGTGTGCCGCAGCCAGTGCACGGTCACCCCTTTCGCCTCTGCCCAAGCCAGATGCCGATGGAAACGCCCGTGCAGATTGTCATAACGACGATCGGTGATCGGTTTCCCACCACGAGTCCTCAGCACCTGATGCCCCGAGGCACCAACACCACGACGGTCGACGTGCTCGAGCAACCGCACCATGAGCAGCGGCGTGATCGGATGCCAGGTATCCACCCCACCCTTGTGGTGCAGCAGAACAGTGCAGTCGTCAACGCTGAGGTCATCGACACGCAACCGCAGCGCTGCCTGACGCCGACAAGCCGTCTCGACATGCAGGCGGACAATCAGTGCGTCCAGTTCGCCATCGTTGCCCGTCTCAGCAGCAACACGACCTAACTCGGACACTTGGCCCGGGGTCAGGGCGTGACGAGTGCTCTCCAGCTTGCGCGGCATCGGGACTTTCCCTGCAGGATTCGACGCCGGCGCGATCAGACCGTCCATCTCGGCCAACCGATACAGTCGCCGCACCCCGTGCAGGAAGTTCCGTGCCGCAGCACTACCCCCACGCCAGTTCGACCTCACTACCGCACCGGCCTTGTACCGGTTCATCAGCTGCAACACCTCGGTAGGTGTCGGCTCGTCCAAAGGCCGTGGGCCCCACGCTTGACGCAGAAACCGCCAGCAGGCGCCATAGGAATCCCTCTGGGCTCCGGACTCCGCGTCGAGCATCTTGGGAATGAAGTCGTCAAAGGTCGGGGCCCTCAACACGACCGGCTCAGCAGGCGCACGCACCACCGTCAGGCCCAGCCGCGAGACGGTCTGCAGCAAATCGGCTACTTCGGAGTCCTTCATGGCCGGTGGCGCCCGAGACCTGCGGAATACGCACTCAACGCCGCCGCTAAGACACGCGGCGGATACACCCAAAGCACCTCGTCGTCCAGCGATCCAGCCAGCAACACACGGTCACGCGCATACAATCCAACCCTGTTGCGGATACGGGCGGGAAGGAAGACAAACCCCGACCGCGGCAATCGCTGCCCCTTCCGCGAGCGGCGTATCACGACCAGCCCGTCCTTCACCACCATCGAAATCATCTGGTCAGAAGACCAACCGAGTCTATGCACCGTGGACCGGGCAGCCAGCCTACCTCGTTCGTCGATCGAAGTGACCGAACAATGAAGCTCGCCGCACCCCACGTGCGCCGAGATCTCCGGGTACAGGAAATCCGGCGCCAAGTTCACAGGCGCCACCCCTCCCGATGTCGCCGCCGGATAGAGGCCCTCATAAAACTGCTCAGGCGAACTCATAGCCGCCCTCCCCACGAGTCAGAAACCCCTTTCCGAGGGTAATGACCGGGAAACCAGTTTCCTCGGTGCAGCTTCATCCGCGCACAGAGAAGCCGGGGCGTCAGGGGCACGCGGCGGATGAATTGTGCCCTCAGGCAATTACTCTCGGCAGAGGAAACTACGGGAACCTTACAGAGAATGGCTACGAACCCACGACATAAAACTGTGCCGCCCCCGGGCACAATGACGCCTCCTGAGCTACAACCCACTGCGGATACGACCACACAGAGGTACACAACTGGGATACAAGACAAAGCACACCGCTTTCTGCCCTGTCAGCTGATCTCCCCAATAAAACTATACACGCTGCGAGGGACTGGTGGCGGCCAGCGACCGTAGGCAGCAACGCAAGGGCCACCTACTCGACAGAATCTTGGCGTTCCTGCCAGATTCTTCGCTCGTCGCGTACCAAAAACGGTCTGCAGTCCCCCCTCGCGCACAAAATCACGTCATCCATGACACATGTCCGTGCCGCGTGTTGGAGTGCACTCTCACACACGGAGGCCGACCAGTGGATATCAGGTCTGAACTGCACAGATTACTGGCAACATTGCCGGATCGCGACAGTCTTGACCCCTCGAATAAGTTTGCCCGCCGGGGTGATCGACGATGATCGCCCCAGTCGTTCCACCGCTGTCACCGCTTCAGGAACTCATCCACGGATCGCTGATCACCGAGCGTCCCGTACGTCCGGCCGACGGTGAAGTCGTCTACGGGATCTGCACCATCGGCGATGGCGGCCGAGTGCTCGACAAGATCACTTTCGCGGCCTTGAACTGGCATTCAGGAATTTCGTTGCAGCTGACCTACCTGGATGGCGGGGTCGTACTGGCCCGACCCGTCCCGCATGGAGACGTGGTGGTCGCAGCGGGCCGATACTTCCGTATTCTTTACCGGCTGCGGCGCCAAGTGAGCCTGTTCATCGGCGACCGGGCCCTGCTGATCGGGCACCGCTCCCGAAATCAGCTGCTGATCCATCCGCCCGCCGCACTCGATCAGCTGTGTGCGGCGAGCTTGAAATTGCTGAAAGTGGAGCAACCATGACCACACCGAACTCATCCTCTGCCAATGCCGAAACGGTGGCCGCCGCCCGCTTGCTGCTGACCCAGATGGGTCTGTCGATCGCCGACCTCTTAACTCCTGGTGCTCCGGTCCCCACCTTCGCCGACGTCATCCCGGCAGTGCGGACGCGGTTGTCCGAGGGCACGCTACGTACATACGGCACCCACTTCGACCATCTACTCGAGGCATGGAAAGACCACCGACTCGACGAGGTGACGAAAGCCGATCTGGAAGAGCTGGCCGGACGCATCTAGGCCGGCGCGCGGGTCAATCGGGCCTCGCGCGGGGGTTCGAGCGCGGTCGAGCATTTCATCAGCGCGACTCGCTGTGTCTACCGTTATGCCGAGGACGCCGGTTGGATTCGTTCCGCTGAAAATCCCGCACGTCAGCTCACCATGTGTCAGCGGCCATGAAATCCTCCCCATAGGCGGCCATATAGCGCCCCGCTGGTGGCCAGCGGATTCCCCACGGATGGCCAGTTATCTCCCCGGGTGATTTGTCCGGGTTGCCGCGCGGGCAGGCTCGTGCGGCGTGAAGAGCAGTAGGGAGATCATGGAGATCTTGGAGGCGTTCGACCTCACGGGTTCCTATCGTGCGGCGGCGGCGCTGGCCGGCTGCGACCATCACACGGTCGCCCGGTATGTCGCGTTGCGGGCGGCGGGCGAGAGCCCGGCGGCTCGGGAGCATCGAGCTCGGCCGATTGATGAGTATCTGCCGAAGATCGAAGAGTTGGTGGTGCGCTCGGACGGCCGGATCCGGGCCGATGTGGTGCATCGCCGGATCACGGCTATGGGGTTCACCGGTGGTGAACGCACCACCCGCCGGACGGTGGCGGAGGTCAAGGCGCGGTTGCGGGCCGGTCAGCGGCGGGTGTTCCGGCCATGGATCACCGAGCCGGGGTTGTGGCTGCAGTGGGATTGGGGTGCCGGTCCGGTGATCGATGGGCGGCGCACTCAGTTGTGGTGCGCGTGGTTGGCGTGGTCGCGGTTCCGGGTGGTGATCCCGGTGATGGACAAGACGCTGCCGACGGTGGTGTCGTGCCTGGACGCGACGTTGCGCCGCATCGGTGGTGTCCCGACTTATGCGTTGACCGACAACGAGAAGACCGTCTCGGTCGAGCATGTCGCGGGGATCGCGGTCCGGCATCCCGAAATCGTGGATGTCGCCAAGCATTACGGGATGACGATCCGGACGTGTGTTCCGGCGGACCCGCAGACCAAGGGCGGGTCGGAGGCGACGGTGCGGATCGCGAAAGCCGATCTGGTGCCGACCGATACCAACTTGCTGGGTGAATACCGGACCTTCGGAGCGCTCGAGAGCGCTTGCCGGGATTTCTGCAACGAGGTCAACGGCCGGGAACATCGTGAGACGCGCCGCCGGCCGGTGGATGCCTTGGCCGAGGAACGCACCCGGTTGCATCCGTTGCCGAAGACCCCGTTCACGGTCGCGTTCGGCACCACTCGCCGGGTGAACTGGGATTCGACGGTTTCGGTTGAAGGAGTGCGGTATTCGGTGCCCCATCACTTGGTCGACGCCCGGGTTTGGGTCCGGTTCCACGGTGACGAACTGATCGTCACCACCGTCACCGACTCCGGCCCCGCCGAAGTGGCCCGCCACCAACGGTCGACACCTGGGAACCCGTCGATCGACCCCGCCCACTATCCACCCCGGCCCGAGCACCACACCGACCGGCGTCCGCGACCGTGCAATGCCGAGGAAGCAGCCTTCCTGCTGCTCGGTGACGGCGCCGCCGCCTGGCTGACCGAAGCCGCCGCAGCCGGGACCCGCCGGATCCGGGCGAAGATGGCCGAAGCGGTCACCCTCGCGAAACTCCACCCGCCCGAAGAGGTCGACCGGGCGCTCGGGATCGCTGCGATCGCAGGACGTTTCGCCGAGAACGACCTGATCCGGATCCTGACCCACAACCTCGGCCGCGATCACGCCGAACCCACCCGCGCCGGTGAAGGCCACAGCCTGCAACCGGGCACCTCGGCCTGGTCGAACTTCGGCCTGCCTGCCACGAACCCTGAAAGCGAGCACTGACATGTCTGCCCCGTTGCGTGTTGCCGGCCCGACCGGCGATCCCCTCGCCGAAGCCATCGCGCTGACCAAACGCCTGAAACTGCCCTACCTGCGCCGCGCCCTCACCGATCTGGTCCCGACCGCGAAAGCCCAACGCTGGGACCCCGCCGAAGTCGTGAGGGTCCTGCTCGCCGAAGAAGCCGCCGGCCGCGACGCCACCAACCTGCGGACCCGCCGCAAACGCGCCGGGTTCCCCGCCGGGAAAACCTTCGGCGACTGGGACGAGGCCGCGTCCTCGATCCCGCGACCGACCCAGGACGCACTGAAAACCCTGGAATGGGTGCGCAACAAAGAAAACCTCTGCATCTGCGGGCCTTCCGGAACGGGCAAGAGCCACTTCTGCGAAGCCCTCGGCCAGACCGCGGTCGAAGCCGGGCTCACCGTCGCCTGGTTCACCATCGAAGACCTCGGCGCCCTCATGCGCCGACACCGCGTCGACGACTCCATCACCCGCGCGATCACCCGCCTGATCCGCACCGACCTCATCATCGTCGACGACATCGGCCTGCTTCCGGTCTCACCGGATGCCGCCGAAGGCTTCTACCGGCTCGTCGACGCCGCCTACGAACGCCGAGCCCTGGCCGTCTCCTCGAATCTGCACCCCTCCGGATTCGACGAAATCATGCCGAAAACCCTCGCCACCGCCACAGTCGACCGGCTCCTGCACCACGCCCACGTCGTCGTCACCGACGGCGACAGCTACAGCCTCGCCCAAGCCACCACCGGCCAGGGGGTGAAACCACTGAGATGACCAACCCCCAAACGGGGAATTATCTGGCCACGGGGAAATAACCGGCCGCCGTTGGGGACTCCCAGCCGGCCACCAGCGGGGAAAACAACTGGCCGCCAGCGGGGAAGACTGACTGGCCGTTGACACAAAGACGGGATGATCCGGACAGCGGATTCCGCAAATGGATACGCGGCAGTACGCTCACAACTCGATTAGCGATCCAACAGAGCTGTCCCTGAACCGGTCTAACTCGCCAAGAATCAGGCGCTCAACGAAAACCCCCAACCCGTGCGAGCTCGCAGCCACCAGTCTCGACACCGGATTCGTCCGCGCCGGTGGGGCAGGTCACGCTGTCACCCAATCGTGCAGCAGTCCCGGTCGCCTTACGCTGTGGTCGCTTATTGGGAATGTCCATCCGGCTCTCCGGGGCGCCCTGACTGCTGTTTGAGATCTGCGCTCGGTCGCTGGTTTACGGATGTGTCGGCGGGGCGTTCCTCGGGGCCGCTGACAAGGGCATCGTCAAGTGGACAGAGACGCGCGTGGCCGAGGTTCTGGACAAGGACTGGGCGGGAATTGATGTCGGCAAGACCCATATCTGGGTGTGTGCGGTCGACACCGATGGCAGAACACTGTTGTATCGGAAGGCGGGCAACGACGAGACCGAGATCTTACACCCGGCCGATCAATGATACTTGAGTAACCGCGGCGGGCCACCGCTTCGGCTGTTGCTCACATCGCCGGATTTCGGATGGCCAGCACGCTGCCTTCGGCATCGGCGGAGAGGTAGAGGGTGCCGTCCGAACCCGCTGCAATTCCGGCGAATGGGCCTTCTGGACCAAAAAGCGGCGGTATTCCCCGCAGCGGTCGCGGGGTGATACCCGGCGGGGCACCGACCGGCAGATCGCAGGCGATGACGTCGCGGACCCGGGTGTCGAGATCGAAATTGATCAACATCTTCGCTCCGACATCGACGATATAGAGCTGCCGGTCGCAGATCAGGATGCCCTGGGGTTTGTCGAGCCCGTCCACCACCGTGTCGGCGCCGGAATCGGAGATCGATACGATTCGGCCGGCGCCCGATTCGGAAGCGTAGCAAGTTCCGTCCGGACCGAATGCGACACCGACGGGTTCCCGCAGACCCGAGGCCAGTACCTCGAACTGGCCGGATCGAACCAAGAGGACCCTGCCGGTTCCGAACTCGGCTGCCGCGATGACCCCGTTCGGTGCGATCGCGACGCCGTAGGGCTGGTCGAGGCCCTCCGCCAGGATGGCACTGTACTGGCTCGCAGGGCGGTAACGGGCGACCGAGCCAGTGGCGGTGGTGACGATGAATTCGCCGCCGCCGATGGCATCGACACCCCGAACGAACCCGGGAAAGCCGGGCGAGGAGAGCATTCCCGCCACCCGCGGCTCGTGCCCCGGGTGCAGGACGTAGAGGTATGTCCAGTCGGCGATGTAGAGGTTGCCGTTCTCGTCCACGGTCAGGTCCAGCGGCCAATTCAATCCGCCGGGCAAGGTTGTTCTCGTCTGTCCGCCGTCGAGGATCTCGGTGATCTCTCCGGTGAAGCTCGAGACGAACAGCCTGTCACCCACAAAGGTGCAGTTGTCGAGCCCCGGTGGCAGCGTGGCCAATACGCTGCGGTCCCCGGTACGGGGATCGATACGCACAACCTCACCGGAGTACACCTGGGTGGAGACGATGCGGCCCTGGGAATCGAATTTCACGGAGTCGGGAACGCCGAGGTCGCCCGCAACCCGTTCCGGTTCGCCTCCGTCGGGATCGATCCGCCAGATCTCGTTGGTTCCCATGACCGGGTAGTACAGGAGGCCGTCGGGACCGACCTCCATCGCATTGGGCATGGGAACATTGTCGAGCAGGACGCGTGGCGCGCCACCGGCCGGATCGAGCTCCATCAGACGCCCCGCGACGCGACACTCGTTGACGAACAATCGGCCCCGATGCACGGTAATACCGTTCGCGGCGGGCAGATCGTCGCGCACCACGCGGGTGCGGCCGTCGGAGCTCCGTGCGCTCACGCGGCCTTCCATGGGTTCGGTGGCGAAGAGCTCGCCGCATGGGTCGAAAGCGAGATCATCGGGCCCGACGATGTCTCCTCCCATTGCGCTGATGGTCTCCAGCGCGCCCGTCTCGATATCGAGGGCACTGATCTGACTGCCGGTTACCTGCGCAACATAGATACGACCGTCCGGCCCGGTACGCAAACCATTCGCGCCGAACAGCCGACTCGGTGGAGTGAGCCGATCCAGTCGCCATCCGTCAGCGAGCTTCGGTGCCACGGTTCCGGTGTAGCGATTCCGAGGAAACACGGTGGGCTCCGATCACTTCACCAGGCAACCGGCATTTGCCGTCAGGGGTGCACCGGTCATATATCGGGATACTTCCCCGATCCGACGCAGCACCACATCCCGGATCTCCACGCCGGAATGCCATTGCCCTCCGACAGATTTACGCGCGTTGATCGCAATTATGCCGAGGCCCTTCGCGAACCACGCCGCATTCCGGCGCCGCCCGCGCATGACACCGACGCCGAAAGCGGCCATTCCTTCTACCTGCCGAATCATGAAGCCCTCAGTTCGTAGCGGATCGAGCGTGTCGATGCTCGATATCCACCGGACCATGGTGCGCCGACCTGCGCAAGAATTTCACTCTCACACCCAAGAGTATCATTCCGCTCTGAACGAGAGTATCATTCTCAAATGACCGGCCGGTAGACGTCGAGGGCAGCGCCTGGAAGCCGATCGACGCCATGTGCTCGTCCTGGTCCGGAGTGAGATACCACCCCTCGGCCATTTCTTGCAATCGCTGTACCCGATGCTCCGGTACGACATGGTCATCCACCATGAGGGTGCCGCTCAGGCAGGGAACCAGATCGGGCACCGCCCGCGACCCCGGGCTCCCATGCCACTATTCATCCAGATCGGTCGCGCCGTCCGACGACCCTAGCCAGCCAGGCATTGTGAATGCACGACGGGCAGCCGGACCCGGCCGCGACGGCGTATCCGGGCCGTCCGCGTCGATATGGTTCACACCGTGCTGCCGCCGTCGGCCAGAAGGGTACTGCCTGTCATGAACGCCGACAGATCGGATGCACAGAAAAGGGCGACCCGGGCGATATCGTCGGGGACACCCAGGCGGCCGATCGGAGCGGTGAGCATGAGCGGGGTCGGCGGGGTGTCGGCATCGCCGCTACTCGTGGTCGCGGCGGCCGCGGCGAGCATATTGCCTTCCGTCGGGACATAGCTGGGCGCAACTCCGAGCACGCGGATGCCCAGTGGAGCGAGTTCGAGAGACAACTCGCGAGTGATGCCACGGGCGGCATGTTTCGATCCGACATAGGCAGCAAGCCCAGGTGCGCTGCCGCGGAAGCCAGCGGTGGAGATGATGTTGACGATCACGCCGCCGGCGCCCGCCGCGGCCCGGTGGCGGGGCGCCGCGCCGGAAATTCATCATCGCCGACACCCCGGGGCATGTGCAGTACACCCGGAACATGGTCACCGGCGCCTCGACCGCCGATCTCGCGCTGATCCTGGTGGACGCCCGGCACGGCGTGGCCGAACAGACCCGC